>JACQPS010000300.1 GCA_016207445.1 Gemmatimonadota bacterium
GCAGCTTGCCGGGATCGAAGACCACGTCCGCGCTGCCGATGCGCTCGAGCGAGATCTCGTTGAGCAGTCGCTCCCGTACCAGGAACTCCTCACCGGACGGACTGGACCAGGAGAGCAGCGAAAGGTAGTTGACGAGCGCATCGGGGTGGTAGCCGAGGCGCCGGTACTCGGCCAGTGAGGTCGCGCCGTGCCGCTTCGACAGCTTCTGGCGATCCGGGCCCAGCACCTGGGGGACGTGCGCGAACACGGGCGCGGGACGTCCCAGCGCCTGGTACAGCAGCACCTGCCGCGGCGTATTCGACAGGTGGCCGACGCCGCGGATGACGTGGCTGATCTCCATCAGCACGTCGTCCACGACCACGGCGAAGTTGTAGGTCGGCGCGCCGTCCGAGCGCAGAATGATGAAGTCGCCGATCTCGTCCGCGGCGAAGCGCACCTCCCCTCGCACGACATCGCGGACCACGACCTCGCCCTCGGGTGGAACGTGGAACCGCACCGCGGGACGCCGTCCCGCCCGCTCCCGCTGCGCCGCCTGGGCCGCGCTCAGACGGCGGCAGGTGCCGTCGTAGTGGGGCTTCTCCCCGCGGGCGAGTGCCGCCCGGCGCTTGGCCTCCAGCTCCTCATCGGAGCAGTAGCACCGGAAGGCGCGCCCGCTCTCGACCAGCCGCTCGGCCTGCGCGCGGTACAGCGAGCCGCGCTCGCTCTGCCGGTAAGGCCCGAACGGGCCCTGCTCCGCCGGCCCCTCAATGCCCGGACCCTCGTCCCAGTCGAGCCCGAGCCAGCAGAGGTCGTCCAGGATCTCGGCCTCGGCGCTGGCGACCGTGCGCTCGACGTCCGTGTCCTCGATGCGCAGGATGAATTGGCCCCGCTCGTGGCGCGCGAACAGCCAGTTGAGCACCGCGACGCGCGCGTTGCCCAGGTGGAGACTGCCGGTAGGACTGGGAGCGAAGCGGGTCCGGACCACGTCAGCCGTTCAGGTGCTCGAGCACACGCTGGGCGAGTGCCTGCGAGAACCCGGGCACCGTCGCGATCTCGTCCGCGGTCGCGGCCTTGAGCGCCCGCACGCTGCCGAAGCGCGCGAGCAGCGCCCGCTGGCGGGCCGGGCCGATACCGGCGATCGCCGATAGCTCGCTCACCAGCGTCTGCCGCCGCCGAAGCTTGCGATTGTAGCTGTGCGCGAAGCGGTGCGCCTCGTTGCGCACCCGCTGCAGCAGGCGCAGTTCTTCGCTGCTGCGAGGCAGTCGCACCGGTTCGGAGCGGGCCGGAAGGTAGATTTCCTCCTCACGCTTCGCCAGGGCGCAGAGCGCGACGTCGTGCGCCCCCACCGCTTCGGCTGCGGCGCGCGCGGCGGCGAGCTGGCCCTTGCCGCCATCGATGACGGCCAGCTCCGGTAGCGGCTTATCCTCTTCCAGGCGCCGACCGAAGTAGCGCGTGAAAACCTCGGCGATCGAGCGGTAATCGTCGTTCCCCCACTCGCCGCGGATGCGGAACCGGCGGTATTCGCTCTTGTCCGGCTCCCCGTTGCGGAAGACCGCTGCGCTGCCCACGACCCCGCTCCCCTGCACATGCGAGATGTCGAAGCATACGATGAGGCGGGGAACGACCTTGAGCGCGAGCGCCTCCTGTAGCTCGTACAGTACGTCGTCGGCCCGCACACGGGCGGGTTCCTCCAGCACCACGCGCTCCTCCAGCAGGTGGCGCGCGTTCTGGTTCGCCAGGCTCACCAGGCGCAGCTTGTCTCCCTTACGCGGCACGTGCGTGCGGACCCTGCGCCGCGCAGCGCCCGCCACGAGCTGCTCGATCAACGGTCGATCCGCGAACTCGCCCGGCAGCAGCACCTCGCGCGGCAGGTCGAGGAGCCCCTGCTCGCCCCGCCCGAGGTAGAAGCGGGTCGCGGCCGTGCCCAGCAGCGCCGCATCCGCCTCTCCCGTCAGATTCTCGAAGAAGTCCACCTCCCGGCCGAGCAACTTTCCTTGCCGGATGCGGAGCAGCACGGCGCAGGCGCGATCGCCGTCGCGCGCGATGCCCAGCACATCCTGGTCGCCGCCGCGAAGATCGAGCGCGCGTTGCCGCCGCTCGATCGCGTCGAGGCCGGTCAGCACGTCGCGCAGGCTGGCCGCCCGCTCGAACTCGAGCAGCCCGGCCGCCGCGCGCATCTCCTCTTCGACCTGCGCGCGCACGCCGGCCGTGCGGCCGCCCAGCACCTCGAGGATCTCGTCGATCATGCGGCCGTACTGAAGCTGCGACTGGAGCCCGACGCAGGGCGCCAGGCACCGGCCGATGTGGTAGTCGAGGCAGGGGCGCGTCGGCGCCTCCACCGGCAGATCGTAGCGGCAGCTCCGGACCGTGTAGCGCCGCTTGATCACCTCGAGCGCGTGGCGCAGCGGCCCCACCTCGGTGTAGGGGCCGAAGTAGCGCGCGCCATCGTTTTGCAGTTGCCGCGTCACGAACACGCGCGGGAACGGCTCCTGGACCGTCACCTTGATGTACGGGTAGCGCTTGTCGTCCCGCAGGCGGATGTTGAAGCGCGGGTGCTGCGTCTTGATCAGGTTGGCTTCGAGCAGCAGCGCCTCCGCCGCCGAGCCGACCACGATCGTGTCCACGTCCGCGGCCCGCCGCAATACCTCCTGCTGCTTTGCCGACCCGTCGAGCTCCTGCGCGAAGTGGCTGCGGACCCGCGCCCGCAGCGAATTCGCCTTGCCGACGTAGAGGATCTCGCCGCGCGCGTCCTTGAACAGGTAGACCCCGGGCCGCGCCGGCAGATGCTTCAGCTTCTTTTCGAGGGTTTCGGATATCACTGTCAATGTATGCAATATAGAGTACGGCGGACCGCAGGCTCAGCGGTTCATTATACCCCGAATTGGTAGGGTAGTTGAGCGTCGGTCGGGCCAGCACGCCTGCGCGCAGATCGCGGAAAAACCCGGCCTCTCGCCGACCCCTGACCCCCGACCCCTGGCC
>JACQPS010000282.1 GCA_016207445.1 Gemmatimonadota bacterium
GGCAAGCCCGCCTTCGGCGTCGGCCCCGGCAACGTGCCCGCGATCATCGAGCGCACCGCCGACGTGGACAAGGCGGTCGCGGACATCGTGGCGGGGAAAGCGTTCGACAACGGCCTGCTCTGCTCGGCCGAGAACTCGATCGTGTGCGACGCTCCCGTCGAGCGGCAGGTGCTCGAGCTGCTGCCGAAGTACAAGGCGTACCTCTGCAACGCCGACGAAAAGCGCAAGCTGGAGCAGACGCTCGCGCCGCGCGGCCGTCTCAACACCGCGCTCGCTGGACAGGACGCGCCGCTCATCGCGCAGCGTGCCGGCTTCTCGGTCCCTGCGGACACGCGCGTCCTGGTCGTACGCCTCGAGAAGGTCGGCAGGGAAGAGGAGCCGCTCAGCATCGAGAAGCTGAGCCCCGTGCTCGGCTTGTACGTGGAAGACGGCTGGCGCGCCTGCTGTAGCCGCGCCATCGAGATCTTGAAGCTCGGCGGCCTCGGTCACTCGCTCGGCATCCACTCGATGGACGCGGACGTGATCGACGCCTTCTTCCGCGAGAAGCCGGCGTTCCGCATCTGCGTGAATACCATGGTCGCCATGGGCGCGACCGGATACACCACCGGCCTCGCGCCCGCCATGACGCTCGGGCCGGGCAGCTGGGGCGGCTCGATCACATCCGACAACATCACGCCGTTGCATCTCATCAACATCAAGCGGCTCGCGTACGAGGTCCGCAGCCTCACGCGCGCAACGCCCTCGCCCGCGCCGGGTTTGCTCCAGGACGACGCCGTGGAAGCGGGTGTCTCGCCCGGAGCGATCGCCCAGCCCCCGAGCATGCCCGGCGGCCGCTGCCCGGTGCCGCAGGTGCTGACGGGCACGGCGGTGGAGCCGCCCGCGCCCGAGCGCGCGGCGGCGGCCGTCGCCGTGGGCGGCCTCACGCCAGCCGAGGTCTCCCGCATTGTCGCCGACTTCCTGGCGCAATACCGGGCGAGCGCGCGCTCATGACCGAGAAGGAACTGGACGTATTGGCGGACCTGATCGCCCGGGAGCTGCTCCGGGACAGCGCGCGCGCCGCGGCACCGAAGAGGCCGCCGGGTCCGCGCGGGCCGGCGCCGGTTTGGAACCAGCCGATCAAGGAAATCGCGCCTCCGCCCACGTCGCAGCTTGCGGCGCGCGAGGCCGCGGCCAGGCGCGGGCTGGTGGAGGTGGCCCCGCGCGAGCCGCGACGGATCCGGCCGAGCGCCCTCGATCCGCGCACGCGCGAGGTGCCGATCGGTGTCGCGCGGCACTTCGTGTTGCTCTCGGACAAGGATTGGCGCACGCTCTTCGGCGCGGCCGCCCCGACCGTGCTGCGGGAGCTGCGCCAGCCGGGGCAGGTCGCGTATCGCGAGACCGTCCGGGCGGCGGGCCCGCGTGGCGAGCTCGACCACGTGCGCGTGCTGGGGCCGTTCCGCGAGCGCAGCCGCGTGGTGGTCTCGCGCGGCGATGCGCACCGCCTCGGCATCGATGCGCCGGTCCGGCTCCCGGGTGAGTACAGCGGCGCCGCGGAGGTCACGCTGGTGGGGCCGGCGGGAAGCGTCAAAGCCGACGCCGTGCTCGCCGCCGCGCACGTCCACCTCCCGATCGAGCAGGCCGAGGCCCTCGGCATCCGCGACGGCGCCCGGGTCTCGGCGCGCTGCGGCGCGGGCGGGCGCCAGGTCACGTTCCACGACCTCGTCGCCTATGTGGCAGAGGAAAGCCGGGCCGAGCTGCACCTGGACAGCGAGGAAGCCAACGCCGCCGGCGTGCGCACGGGAGACGCCGCCGTGCTCACGGACCTGCCGCGCTCGCCCGCCAGCGGCGAGTCGAAGGCGCGCGGCCGCCGGCCGCTCCTGACCGAGCGCGACGTGGACGCCCTCGCCGCGCGCGGCGACTCGCTCTCGCCCCACTCCCCCTACCTGATCACGCCCGCCGCGCGCGATCGCGCCCGCCACCTGGGGATCTGGCGCGAGCAGCCGTGAGCCCCCGCCGCCGGCGCGCACGCTCGGTCTTCCGCGTTCGCTACGCGGAGACCGACCAGATGGGCGTCGTCTACCACACGCATTACCTGATCTGGTGCGAGATCGGGCGCACCGACTTCATCCGCGAGCGGGGCGCCACCTACGCCGGGCTCGAGCGGGACGGCTTGCTTCTGGCCGTTGCCGAAGCGCAGATTCGATTTCACGCGCCCGCACGCTACGACGACCTGATCCACGTCGAGACCTGGCTCGAGCGGGTGCAGTCGCGCACCGTCACCTTCGGCTACGAGATCTGGAAGGCCGACGCCGAGCCACGCGAGCGCCTGGCCACCGCCACGACCAAGCTGATCGCGCTGGACCGGACCGGCGCGCCGCGCACGCTGCCGGCCGAGCTCATCCGTCTCTTCGAGCATGCGCCGGACCAAGAGAGCTCCTGAGCACCTCCTCTTCCTGGCGGTGATCGCCGCCGCGTGCGCGCGGGCCCCGCTGCGCAGCGCGCCGGAGCGGCCGGCCCCCGAGCCCGTCATCCTCTCGGATGCGGAAGTCTCGGCCATCGCGGAGGTCCTCTATTTCGAGGACCGCCGCGAGTTCGACTCCACCCGTCTCGCCGCGCTGAGCGAGTTCGCGAGTGCGGAGGTGCGCCGGCGCGCCGCGCTCGCGCTCGGGCGCATCGGGGACCGGCGCGCCACTGCGCTCCTGCTGGAGGCCCTGGACGATCCGGATCCTTCCGTTTGGGCCGATGCGGCCTTTGCACTGGGCGAGCTCGGCGACACCGCGGCCGATGTGGCGCGGGCGCTCGCGCGCCGGACGCTCGTGGGGCAGGATACTCCCGCCGTCTACATAGCCGCGGCGGTGGAGGCCACGCACGCACTCGGTAAGCTCGGGACGGCGGAGGCCGGGGACCTTCTGATCGGCGGTCCGTTGATCAGCCGGATGTGCGTCGACCCGGTCGAAGAGAAGGGCAGTTGTGGGCGGCGGCCCGATGACGTCGTCGGTGAGGCGCTGCTGGCGCTGTGGAAATTCCCGCGCCGCGGTCACCTCTTCGGGTTCATAGCGCCTCTCGCCAAATCCCCGAATCCAGAAATCCGCTGGCGGGCAACGTACGCCCTCATGCGCCTCGGGTACCCTCAGGCCAATCAGCTCGTTGGACAGGACTTGCTGCAGGATAAGGAGCCGCTGGTCCGCGCCGTGGCCGCGCGAGCGCTGCGTGCGTCCGTGGCCGATTCCGCTGGTGAACGCGCTGCGACGACGGCCGCACTCACCCGGGCTCTGCACGATCCCGACCCGCACGTCCGTATCAACGCCGCCCGCACGCTCGGCCCGTACCGCGACTCTACCACGGCGCCCGCGCTCATCGCGCTGCTCTCGTCGGAGGATGCGAACGTTGCGATCGCGGCGGCCGACGCACTCGGCGACGTCGGTGGCGGCGTCGCCGCCGCCGAGCTGGACCGCGTTATCGCGAGTGATGCCCGGCTGGCGCTGCGAGGGGCCGCACTGGCGTCGCTCCAGCGCGCAGCACCGACGTTGGGGACGGACCGCGCCCGGACCTGGGCCGGTGCGGACGCCTGGCTCACGCGCTTCTACGCCGCCCGCGCCCTCGGGCGCGGCTGCTGGAGCGACGCCGCCCCCGTGCTGCGGGAGCTCCTGCAGGATGCCGACCCCCGCACCGCCGCCGCCGCCATGGAGAGCATGGTGGCGCTCGCCGCCGATACCGGCGCGGCCGCTCGGGCGTTGTATATTGAGGGCCTGGCATCGTCGGACCCGATGGTCCGGGCGGCCGCGCTGTCCGGACTGGCCCGCCAGCCCGAGCCGGGCGACCTGCCGGCGCTGCTGGCCGCCTACGATCGGGCCCAGCGGGACACGATCCTGAACGACGCCGCCCTGGCTGCGCTCGACGCCCTGGGCGCGCTCGCCGAACGGGGTGTGCCCGCCGCCCGCAGCTTCTACCTGCGCTTCCCGCGCCCGCCGGACGCGCTGATCCGGCTGCGGGCCCGCGCCAGGCTTGGCGCGGGGTCGTGGGGCGACCCGCTCCCGGTCGAGACCGGCTGGGGTCGCGACCATTACGAGCGAGTCGTGCGCGAGCTGGTCGTGCCCGAGCTCGAGGGCCAGCGGGCGCCGCGCGTGCGCATCCGCACGGCCGGCGGCGAGATCGTGGTCGCGCTCGCGGGAGCCGCGGCACCGCTCACGGTGTACAACCTGCTCGAGCTCGCCCGGCGCGGCTTCTTCGACGGCGGCCGCTGGCACCGCGTCGTGCCGAATTTCGTGCTGCAGGACGGCGATCCCCGCGGCGATGGCAATGGCGGCCCGGGTTATGCAATTCGCGATGAAATGACTCGCATCCGCTATTTACGGGGCACTCTCGGCATGGCATTGTCGGGACCCGATACCGGGGGCAGTCAATTCTTTTTGACGCACTCCCCGCAGCCGCACCTGGATGGCGGCTACACGGCGTTCGGCCGGGTCGTCGCCGGGTTGGAGGTCGCGGATCGCGTGGTACAGGACGATCTCATCGATGCGGTGGAAGTGATTCCATGAGGCGCAGCATCGCTCTTGCCGGCTGTTTCCTGCTGTTGGCCGCCGCCGCGGCGCGCGCGCAGACCGTGCCGTTCGGCAAGAACAAGATCCAGTACCGCGACTTCGACTGGCACGTGCTCTCGGGCGAGCATGTCGACGTCTACTACTATCCCGAGGAGGAGACGCTCGCGCGCTTCACCCTCTCGTACGCCGAGGAGAGCTATCGCTTTCTCGAGCGGAAGTTCCAGCACCACCCGTTCCGCCGCATCCCGCTGATCGTCTATTCCTCGGACCAGCACTTCGAGCAGACCAACATCTTTCCCGGCTTCATCCCGGAGGGCGTGCTCGGGTTCACCGAGTATCTGAAGCGGCGCGTCGCGCTTCCGTTCCGCGGCGACTACACGCAATTCCGCAATACGCTCCGCCACGAGCTCGTGCACGCGTTCCAGCTCTCGAAGTTGGCGGAGGTGCAGACGCTGCACCCCCGCCAGCGCCGGCACTCGCCGCAGCACATCCACTGGTGGACCGAGGGGCTGGCAGAATTCTGGTCCAGCGAGCAGACGTCCGAGGATGACATGTTCATCCGCGACCTGGTCCTGACCGGCCGGCTGCCCAGCATCAAGGAATTCAGCTACCTGTACAGCTTCGCCTCCTACCCGCTGGGCGCCGAGCTGCACAAGTATCTCGCTCGCCGCTTCGGCGAGGAGTACATCGTCGAGCTGTACGAGGAGTACTGGAAGTACGACACCTTCGAGGACGCGCTCGCCGCTGTGCTGGGCGTGGAGCTGGAGCGGCTCGGCCGCGAGTGGAAGTACGAGCTGCAGCAGCGCTACTTCCCCGTGTACGGCGAGCGGCCGCCCCTGGAGGTCGGCGCGGTCCCCGTCGTCTACAAGGGTGGCGCCAACTTCAAGCCGGTCGTGTACTCACCCCCCGAAGACAGTGCCCAGCTCCTGTTTCTGTCGCCCCGCACCGGCTACACCAGCCTGTATCGGACCCGGCTGGACGGCGGCGAGCGGGACGTGGAGGTCGTGGTCGAAGGGGAGCGCAGCGCCGAGTTCGAGTCGTTCCACGCGTACGAGTCGGGGATCGACGTCAGCGACGCTGGCGTCGTCGCCTTCGTGTCCAAGTACCTCGAGCGCGACGCGCTCTTCCTGTGGGACCTGGAGAAAGTCGAGATCGTCGGCCGCTACCAGTGGCCCGACCTGATCGGCCTGAAGTCGCCCGGCTGGGATCCGGCGGGGAGGAAGGTGGTGTTCGAGGGTCTCTCGACCAGCGGTTTCTCGGACCTGTATACGATCGACTTCGACACGCAGGAGCGGACGGCGCTCACGAACGACCCGTTCCGGGACGAGGACCCGGATTGGTCGCCGGACGGCCAGGCCATCGTGTTCGCCTCGGATCGGACGTCCTTTGGCCAGGACGGCTATACCAACCTGTTCCTGTTCGATCTCCGGACCGGCGAGACGCGCTATCTCACCTATGGCCGGTGGCACGACCAGGACCCGCGCTGGTCGCACGATGGTTCACGCATCGCCTTCAGCTCCGATCGCGGCGGCATCTACGACCTGTACGCCATCGACGCGCATGGGTACGGCCGTCGGCTGACGGCCATGACCGGCGGCGCGTTCGATCCGGAATGGCTCCCGGATAACCGCGGCCTGGTCTTCGCTGGCTTCAGCGAGGGCACCTTCCGCATCTACAAGAAAGGCTTCGCACAGGATACGGCGACCTACCCGGCCGTCGCCCTGGAGCGGCCCGAGGGCGAGCGCCTCGCCCTGGGCGACACGCCCGCGAACAGTGCGCCCGAGCCCGCGGCGAGCGGATGGACCTGGGAAGGGCTGAACGTTGCGCCCGTCGACTCGGTCAAGCCCGAGCGGTACAACAGCTGGCAAAAGCTCTCGCTCGATTTCGCTGGCGGGGACGCGATCGTGGCGCCGGGCATCGGCTCGGCGCAGGGCGCGCAGTTCCTGGCCAGCGACCTGCTCGGCAATCACATCGTGTTCGCCGGGATCTCCGCGGCCCAGGCGCAGGACTTCAGCCAGTTCGTCGACAACTTCAGCGGCCACCTCCTGTACCTGAATCTGGCGCACCGGCTGAACTTCGGTGCGGGGCTGTTCCGCTTCCGCGGCCTGTTCCGCGATGTGGCGTTCGACATCTACCGCGAGGAGACGTACGGCGGGTACTTCGTCGCGAGCTATCCGTTCTCGAAATTCGAGCGCCTCGAGCTCCAGCTGGGCCTCGAGCGCAGCAACCGCGTGGACATCTCGGACGCGTTCGAGGAGGGCCTCTTCGGCCGCACGACGCGGCCGGATTCCGTGGACCTCACGCGCGACGGACTCCAGACCAGCAACTTCGTCTCCTACGTCTAGGACAACAGGCTCTGGCTGCCCAGCGGCCCGTTCGTCGGTGAGCGCTACAACATCTCGGCCGGCCTGGTCTCCTGCTTCTCCTGCAC
>JACQPS010000284.1 GCA_016207445.1 Gemmatimonadota bacterium
TAGAAGATGCGCGGCGACACGATCTGCCCGGCCTGAGCCCGGTCGCGCTGCGTTTGCATCCACTCTCCCTCGGTCCCGACATCGCGCAGCGCAAGCACCCCGTTGTACACGAAGGCCTCGGCGAAGTGGTCGACCGGATCGTAGTGGGCGTGCAGATTGAACAATCCGGGCAGAAGCGATCGGTTCTCGACATCGACGACGTGCGCGCCCTTCGGTGCTTCAATCCGACCGGCCGGCGCGATCCGCTGAATGCGACCGTTCGCAATCAAAACGTCTGCCGGCGCAGAGGGCGGATGGCCGCTGCCGTCGATGATCCTGGCATTGCGCAGCAGGAGTGGGGGCGGTGCCTCGGGCACGCGATACTGAGGCGCGACGTCCAGCGTACGCGCCTCGCCCGTCACGACATCCAGGAGCCGCAGCCGGCCATCCGAGAGATACGCGAGCGAACGGCCGTCATCGGACCAGGAGAAATACCTGGGCGAGGGATCGCCCAAGCGCACTCTGTCGGCGGGGGCGTCGGCGCGCGCATGAAAGCCGCTGCCTCCGAAGGCGAACGCGACGCGAGTAAGGTCGCGCGACCAGCCCGAGCGCAGCGAAAGCTCGCCGGGAATTTCCAGTTCGAGGATCCGCCCGCTGTCGGCCGCGCTCGCGCGCCAGATGCGCCTCCGCGCGAAATTGCGAATGGCGCTTCCCTCGAGTCGGCTCGTGGCGAACACGATGGAGTCGCCGCCCGGTGTCCAGCCAATCAGCACCGACAGATCGGGGGGCTCGCCGATGACGCGGCGCTCGCCCGAATCGACATCGACCCAGCCGACGCGATTCCCTTGGAGGTACGCCATCCGCCGGCCTTCGGGCGCCCAGGCGAATTGGAAGCGGAAATCGGTCGCCGGCAGCGGCACAACGCGCGAGCGCGCAGATCCCACATCAATGATCCACAGCTCCCGGTCACGGCCGGGACCCGTCACGAGGTACGCGACCTCACTGCCGCTAGGCGACCACCGCGGGTAAAGCTCGTCCTCGAGCGCGGTCTCCGTCAGCCGGCGTGGCGCGCCGCCGTTCACGTCGGCGATCCAGAGATCGCCCAGCGCAGCGAACACGACTCGACGGCCGTGGGGCGAGAGCTGCGGTGTGGCGATGGCCGCCTTCAACTGCGCACCGGGTCGAGGCAGCATCGGCCGTCGCAGTCCTCGCCAGCGAGTGACCCGTAATGGCGCACTGAACTCGACGGTGCCTTGGTCGCCGCCATCGAGCGATGCGAAACGAAGCTTCCCCGCGGCAGTGTACAGGATCCGGCGGGCGTCCGGCGTCCAGCTGAGCGGGGCGAGGTAGACGTCTTCCGCGGACTGTGTCAGCGCCCGCGTCTCACCGTCGGCGACGCGGAGAGCCCAGATCTGCCGCGAGCCGGTGCGCTCGGAGATGAAGGCGATCCAGCGGCCGTCGGGCGAGTACGCGGGGGCTGCATCGAGCGTCGAATCTCGCGTCAGCTGGCGTTCGACTCCGGTCGCCAGGTCCAGTTCCCAGATGTCGCTCCGGAAGAACGGCTCGCCGCGCGAGATGGGCGAGACGAAGGCCAGCCTGCCGCCGTCGGGGGAGCGAACCGGATCCAGGATCTGGCGCGGGAGCGCGGTTGCTCGAGCTCGCGAGCCCGGCTCGTGCACCGACAGGTTCCACAGGATCGTCGAATCGCGCCCGGTCTCGAGCACCGTCACGTCCACGCCATCCGGCGTCCAGAACGGAGAAGACAGATTACGATCGCCCGAGAGCTGATGAGTGGTGAGGGTAGCGAGGTCTACGATGCGAATGCCGGGTGAGGCGGAGCCGGAATAGAGCGCGAGCCGTCGTGAATCCGGAGCCCATGCCAGGTCCCAGTACTCGGCGAGATCTGTGACGGGGTCGGTCAACGTGGTCGCGCGCCCGCCCGCCCTCTCGACCAACCACACTTTCCCCATGAGCAGGAGAGCAATCCGCCGGCCGTCGGGAGAGAGTCTCGCGACGAGCTCCGTTCCTTCGTGAACTTCAACGGTGAGCGTTTCCGCGGAAGGTGCAAGTGCGGCGGGAGGTGAACCCGAACCAAGGCTCGGCCCGCAGCCGTAGCCGGCCGCGAGGAGAAGAAGGATCGCGTCCGCCCAGTAGCGGCGGCGGGCCGCGCTTCGCTCGAGCTGAAACATCACGTCCAGAGGACCGGGACGCCGTACGCCTCGAAGCGCGGGTCGTGAGTGACGATCGTCAGCCCCTCGGCGAATGCCTGCGCGATCAGCATGCGGTCGAACGGATCCCGATGGTGCGGCGCCAGCCCCGTCACCGCCGCCACATGTGCGAACGTGATGGGCAGCTGCTCGAAGGCGTTGATTTCGACGGCCTGCTCGAAGGGGATCCGGATGCTGAGCCTGCCCAGCGCGATCTTGATCGCGGCCTCCCAGGCCGAAGCAGCGCTGACGACGACGGTCTCCGCGGCCGCGATGGCGCGCCGCGTTCGAACCCTCAGCCGCGGGTTCCCCTCGCTCCACCACAGGAATGCATGCGTATCGAGGAGTAGTCTCACCCGTCATCCTCGGCGTCGTCTTCGCCCAGGAACCCCGTGATAAGCTCGGGCGGCAGGTCGTCATCGAAATCGTCGGCAATCCAGATCTGTCCCTTCAGCGCCCCCGGCTTGCGCTTCGGCTTCGCCTTCTCTAACGGCACCAGTCGCGCCTTCGGCTTGCCCGCCTTCGCGATGATGATCTCCTGTCCGCCCGCCGCCTCATCGACCAGCTTCGATAGCTGGGTCTTCGCCTGGTAGAGGTTCACCGTTTTCGCCACCGCCGTCCTCCGGGTTGGTCTACTTGGTCAATGATAGCGGCCTCCACGCCCGTCATCAAGCCGGACAGGGGTGCGCGGCCGAACGGCAAATCGGCCCAGACTTGACGGGTCGGCGCTGGGGTGGTACCATATATGGCACAACCGCGTGGCCAGGTCGGGTGGCAATGCTCAGACGGCCGAGGCGAGCGGCGTTGCCCCCTTCGCATCGGGGCCTGGCGAACGAGGGATGCCTTTGCCACACGTTGTTGTTGACGCGCGCGCGCGGGGGGTTGCCATGGCAGACCAGAAGACGACCGTATACCTGAATCCGGCGGACTACCGGCGGCTACAGGCGCTCGCGAGGTTGGAGGGGCGAAGCACCGCGGAGCTGATCCGTGAGGCGGTGGCGGAGTATGCCGCCCGGCGCGCGCCCGCCCGGCTCCCGCGCAGCGTGGGTGCGGGGCGGAGCGGCCGCGGGGACCTGTCGGAGCGCGCCGAGGATCTCCTGTCGGGATTCGGCGAAGCCGGGTGACCATAGCCGACACCGGCGCCATGCTCGCGCTCATTGACGCGAGCGACCAGCACCACGCCGTGCTGCGGACGCTGTACGAGGCGGAGCCGCACTCCTGGATCCTGCCCTGGGCGATCCTGCCCGAGGTCGACTACCTGCTGCTGACGCACGTAGGAGCGCATACCGAGCGGCTGTTCGTCGCGGACCTGGTCGAGGGCCGCTACGCGGTCGAGTGGCACTCCGAGCGCGATCTTGCCCGTGCGGTGGAGCTGAA
>JACQPS010000037.1 GCA_016207445.1 Gemmatimonadota bacterium
GACGTGCTCATGGCCAAGGCGGAGGTGCCGGCCATCCGGTTCGTGATCCCGCACGAGGGCGCGATCCTGTGGACGGACAACCTGGCGGTGCCGGCGGGCGCGCCGCACAGGCGCCTCGCGGAGGTGTTCATCAACTTCCTTCTCGACGCCGATGTCGGCGCCCGCCTCTCCAATTTCACCCGCTACGCCTCGCCCCACGCCGCCGCGCTGCCGCGCATCGACCCGGCGCTGCGCGCGGACCCCGCCGTGTATCCTGACAGCGCGGTGCTCGCGCGGCTCGAGATCCTGCGCGATGTCGGTGCGGCGCGCGCGCTCTACGATCGCATCTGGACGCGCCTGCGCGCGGGAGGTTGATCGCGCACCGCGTGCTGAGCTTCGGGAAGGATTCGGTGCGCCGCCCCGGCCGCCTGCCCAGAATTCCTTTCCGCGCTGGTGCAGATCGTGCGCTCGTATGGCAACTGGACCAGCAGGAGGTGAGCATGAGGGTGCGCGATCTGTTGCGGGGGGCGGCGTTGGGAACGGGGCTCATGTACATCCTGGACCCGGGCGAGGGCCGGCGGCGCCGCGCCCGCGTGCGGGACGTGGTGGTGCACGGCCGGCGGAAGGCCGAGGATGGGCTGATGACGGCGCTGCGGGACCTGCGCCAGCGGGCGTCGGGAGTCGGCGCCCGGGCAGAGTCGCGGCTCCGGCGCGAGCCGGAGGTGGATGACGCGGTCCTGGCCGCGCGGGTGCGCTCCCGCATCGGCTGGCTCGTGTCGCACCCTCACTCGATCGAGGTGGCCGCCGAAAACGGGCGCGTCACGCTGTGCGGCCCGATCCTTTCCCGCGAGGTCGACCGGGTGCTGGAACGGGTGCAACACGTGCGTGGCGTGAAAGAGGTCGTCAACGAGCTCGAGGTGCACGAAAGCGCCGGTCGCATTCCTGGGCTCCAGGGTGGCCGCCGGCGTGAGCCCCGCTTCGAGCTGCGGCAGCGGCACTGGTCACCCGGCGCACGGCTGCTCGTCGGCACGGGAGCCGCGGCGCTGCTGGCGTGGTCGCGCCGCTTCCGGGCCGTGCCGCGCCTGCTCGCGCGGGCGAGCGGCTTCGCGCTGCTGGCGCGGGCCGCGAGCAACCTCGAGCTGCGCCAGCTCGTCGGCATCGGGGCGGGGCGTGGCACGATCGTCTTCCACAAGACGCTGAACGTGACTGCGCCGGTCGAGACGGTCTTCGACTTCTGGAGCCGGTTCGAGAACTTCCCGCTGTTCATGTCCCACCTGCGCGAGGTGCGCGACACGGGCGGCGGATCCTCCCATTGGGTCGCGGCCGGACCCGCCGGCCTCGCGGTCGAATGGGATGCGCTGATCACGCGGCTCGTGCCCAACGAGCTGATCGCGTGGACCAGCGCTCCGGGCGCGACGGTCGCGAATGCCGGCATGGTGCGCTTCCAGTCCAACCCCGATGGCGGCACGCGGCTCGACATCCACCTGTCGTATACGCCGCCCGCGGGCGCGCTCGGGCACGTCGTCGCCTCCCTCCTCGGCGCCGATCCGAAGCATGCAATGGACGAGGATCTCGTCCGCTTCAAGTCGCTGATCGAGCAGGGGAAAGCGACGGCCGACGGAAGGGAAGTGCTGCGCGAGGAGCTCGAGGGGCCGGCGCGCGCGGCATGAGGATTTTTTCACAAGGACCGAGCCGAGGGATTCACTGCGGGCGCAGGCGCGGGCGCGCGCGAGGGCGTGGGCACGTCGGGTAACCAGCGGGCGTGGGCCCCTTGACCCGCGCTACCGCGCAACGAAGTCCTCCGCGGCCTCCGCGTCCTCCGCCGAATTGTTCGGGAACCCTGCCCTACCGCTCCGGATTGGCCTACAGGAAGCGGCGTCACCTCACGCCGACCTCACCCCACCGTTATAGTGCGGCGCGGTGTGAGGCTGAGCGTAAAGACAGTTCAACCGATCGTGCGTGCCTCCATCGTGCATCGCCTGCCCGCCGTCGCATTAGCCGCCGCCGTGGCGGCGAGCCTGCTCTTCGCCTGCTCGGAGGAGTCGGTTTCCGTGCTGCCGGGCGGCGGTCCACAGTCGTCGGCAGAGTGCAGCATTCCGCAGTCGGCGATCTTCGATGGCGGCCCGGGAAAGGATGGGATCCCGGCGCTCACCGATCCCGAGTTCGTACCGGCCGAGTCGCCGCGCGCCTCCTATCTGCGGGACGCGGACCGCGTTATCGGGGTGGTGATCGGTGGCGAGCCGCTGGCGATTCCGCTCAATATCGGCTGGTGGCACGAGATCGTGAACCTCGACCGGGGCGGGCTCCAGCTGGCGGTGACGTATTGTCCGCTCACGGGCTCGAGCATCGCCTTCGACCGGACACCGCTCGGCGGCGGCGCGTTCGGCGTGTCCGGGCTGCTGTACCTGAACAACCTGATCATGTACGACCGGACGTCGTCCGAGTCGCTCTGGCCTCAGATGCTGCGCCAGGCCGGGTGCGGTCCCCGCAACGGCACCCGTCTGTCTCACTATCCCGTCATTGAAATGAGCTGGGCGGGGTGGAAGTCGCTTTACCCGAACACGCTCGTGATAGGTTCTGCGACCGGCTACAGCCGCAACTACCGCTCAAACCCGTACGGGAGCTACGACCAGTTGAACAATCGGGACTTGCTGTTCCCCATCCCACGCGTGGATACGCGGCGCCCGCTGAAGGAGCGCGTGCTGGGGATCCCCGGCGAAGCCGGCGGCGGCATCGCCTTCCCGTACGGTGCCCTGGACGCGGGTGCAGCCGTGCGGGCCGTGCACGCGACGGCGGCGGGCGGGGCCGTCGTCGTCTTCTGGGACCGCAGCCGCCAAGCCGCGATGGCGTTTCGCCCGCTGGCCGAGGGCCGCCGTCTGAGCTTCGAGGCGCGCGACGGACGATTGGTGGATGTCGAGACGGGGAGCACGTGGCAGGTGGACGGCCGCGCAGTCACGGGGCCGCTGGCGGGCCAGCGTCTCGAGCCGGTCGCGGAGGCGTTCGTCGCCTTCTGGTTCGGGTGGGCGGCGTTCCACCCGGACACGCGACTGTGGACGGGCGCGTGAGGGCGCTGAGCCCGGTCGGAATCGCCGCGGCGGCGCTGGCGCTCGCGCTGCCGGCGTCCGCGCGAGCGCAGGCAGTGTGCAGTGCGCCGCACTCCTCGCCCGTCATCTCGAAATCCGGCGCAGTCGAGCCGCTGCCCGTGCGGACCGGGTGGGCGCAGCTCACGCTGTACCGGCAGCGGACGGGCGAGTTCTTCGATCCCACAGGTGCCGAGCGCCCGTTCCTGGCGGACGGGGAGGCGACGACGTCATCCCTGTTCCTCACGGCGGCAACGGGCATCGTGGGCGGCGTCGAGTTGTGGGGGCAGCTTCCCCTCCATCATCTGGTGTACGAGGACCAGGGTGGCCGTCGCGAACGGACCGGCCTCGGTGACCCGCGCATGTCGGTGCGTGTCGGTCCGGAGGTGGTCGGCGTACACGGCTGGCCGGTTTCCTTGCGCGCCGGCGTGAAGCTGCCCGGGAGCGAGTTCCCCGTGGACGCCACGATCCTGCCGCTCACGGAGGGACAGCGCGATTGGGAGCTGAGCCTGGAAGTGGGCCGCACGTTTCGCCGCTGGCCGGTCTACGCGCTCGGCTGGATCGGCTACCGCTGGCGCGAGGAGAACGAGGCCGCGGCGCGGGACCCGGGCGACGAGCGCTTCGGGCACCTGGGCGTGGGCGGGACTGCGGCGGTCATCGATTGGGAGCTGGCGCTCGAGGGGATCTGGGGCAGCGCACCGCGGCACGTCGGCGTGGAGCTCGCCACCGCGCGGCGCCGCATGCTCCAGCTCCAGCCGGGCGTGGGCTGGCGGCTGGGGCCGGGACGCCTGGACTTCGGTGCGCTCGTGCCGCTGGCCGGCCGTAACC
>JACQPS010000286.1 GCA_016207445.1 Gemmatimonadota bacterium
CGAACGGCGGCACTCAAACGGCGGCACTCAAACGGCGGCACTCAAACGGCGGCACTCAAACGGCGGCACTTCGAACAGCGCCGGTTTGCCGATTCTCGAGTGCCGGTTCTCGAGTGCCGGTTCTCGAGTGCCGGTTCTCGAGTGCCGGTTCTTGAGTGCCGGTTCTCGAGTGCCGGTTTTCGTTGTGCCGAAGTTCTTGTGCCGGTATTGGCAGTTTCCGTCAATGCCGAAACAGCCTCCTTCCCGTAAACACCATTGCAATTCCATGCCCGTCCGCCGCCTGAATCACCTCCTGGTCGCGCATGGAGCCCCCGGGCTGGATCACCGCCGTGATACCGGCCTCGGCCGCGGCGTCGACGCCGTCGCGGAACGGGAAGAAGGCGTCGGACGCAAGCGCGGCGCCCTTCAGGTCGAAGCCCTGATCGCGCGCCTTCATGACCGCCACACGCGAGGCGTCCACGCGGCTCATCTGGCCGGCACCGATCCCGACTGTCCGTTCCTCCCGCGCCAGCACGATCGCGTTGGACTTGACCATCGCGGCGGCCCGCCAGGCGAAGCGCAGGTCCCGCCACTCCTCGCCTGACGGCTGCCGCTTCGTCACGACTCGCCACTCCTCCTCCGGGAATCGCAAGGGAAGCCGGCGCTGCACCAGCAGTCCGCCGCGCACGCGCTTGTAGTCCAGCTCGTCCTCGGCGGGAACGCTCACCGGCAAGAGGATCAGCCGGAGGTTCTTCTTTTTCTTCAGCACTTCGAGCGCATGCGCGTCGAAGTCGGGTGCGACCACGACCTCGAGGAAGGTGTTGGCCATGGCCTCGGCCGCGCCGCCACTCACGCCCACCGTGAAGGCGACGACGCCGCCGAACGCCGACACGGGGTCCGCCTCCAGTGCGCGCCGGTACGCGTCCGCCGCGTCCGCGCCGAGCGCGATGCCGCACGGCGTGGTGTGCTTCACGATCACGCACGCCGGCCGCTCGGCGCCGGCCCACGCCGCCGCCGCGGCGGCCGCCGCGTCGACGTCCAGCAAGTTGTTGAACGAGAGCTCCTTGCCGTGCAGCTGCTCGAGTGCCGGGAGCGACGCCCCGGGCGCCTCCGCTTCGGCGTAGAACGCCGCCGGCTGCTCCGGGTTCTCACCATAGCGCAGGTCCTGAACCTTCGAGAGGCGTAGCGCGAGCTCCTCCGGAAATGGATGCGCAACGCTCGGCGTGAACGACCGCGGCAACTCCGACTCCGCCGCGCCCGCTGCGAGCCGCGCCGCGAGGTAGGTGGCGATGGCGGCATCGTACGCGGTGGTATGCGCGAAGATCTTGTGCGCCAGGTGCAGGCGCAGCGCAGCGTCCACCGCGCCGTGTCGCAGCGCGTCCAGCACGCGCGCGTAATCCGCAGGGTCGACCAGCGCCAGCACGCCGGCGTGGTTCTTCGCGGCGGCGCGCAGCATGGCGGGCCCACCGATGTCGACCTGCTCCATGGCCACAGGGATCGCCACGCCCGCGGCGGCGGCCTCGGCGAACGGGTACAGGTTGCATGCGACCAGATCGATGGTGCCGTACGCGTGTTGCCGCAGCGCCGCGAGATCGTCCTGCCGGTCGCGCCGCGCGAGCAGGCCGGCGTGGATCGCGGGGTGCAGCGTTTTCACGCGACCCTCCATCATCTCCGGGTGGCCCGTCACCTCGCCGACATCGCGCACCGCGATGCCGCCCTTGCGCAGCGCTCTGGCCGTGCCGCCGGTCGAGAGGACCTCCCAGCCCAGCTCGACGAGCCCGCGTGCGAGCTCCACAATGCCCGCCTTGTCCGAAACGCTCAGCAGCGCTCGTGGCATATCCTCCCCTTCACGATCGGCGAGCCCCAGCGGCGCCTACGAGATGCCCAGCGTCTTGCGCACATCGCTGACCGCTGGCGGCTCCCAGCGGGCCAGTCGGAATCCCGCCGGCTCGCGCAACCGCAACGACGGCACCGGCTCCCCACGCGCCAGCGCGCGCGCGAGCGCCTCCACCGCCGGCGCATAGATCCGGTGCTCGACCTCGAGCACGCGCGCGGCCAGCGTCTCGGGCGCATCGGAAGCAAGCACGGGCACCGGCCATTGCAGCAGGATCGGGCCAGTGTCGTATTGCTCATCCACCATGTGTACGCTGGCCCCGCTCACGGTGCACCCCGCCGCGAGCACGGCGGCGTGCACGCGCAACCCGTACATGCCCTGCCCGCCGAACGCGGGCAGCAGCGCGGGATGAACGTTCACCACGCGCCCGCGATAGCGGGCCACGACCGCGGCGGGGATGCGCCGGAGATAGCCGGCGAGCGCTACCAGCTCGACGCCGGCCGCCTGGAACGCCTCGATCGTGTCGTGGACGACGTCGTCCTCCGCGCGCCCGCCCACCGGGATCACCCGCTCGGGCACGCCCGTGCGCCGGGCGCGCTCGAGCGCGCCCGCGTCCGCGCGATCACTCACGACCAGCGCGACGCGCGCCGCGTCCTGCACTCCCTCCGGTCCTTTGCCGCCGTTGAAGTAATCGAGCAGCGTCTGCAGGTTCGTGCCGCCCCCCGAGGCCAGCACGGCGATGCGCGCGCTCACGCCAGCCCGCCGCCGTACAGCGGCACGAGAAACGGATTGGAGACGCGCTCGTGCCCGACCGTGGTGGCCGGGCCGTGCCCGGGGTAGAGCGTGGTCTCGGCGGGCAGCGAGAGCACCTGCTCGCGGATCGAGCGCAGCAGCCGGCGGTGGTCGCCGCCCGGCAGGTCGGTGCGGCCGATGGAGCCCATGAAGACCACGTCCCCCACGAACGCCGCGCCCGCCGCCGCCGAGTACAGGATCACGTGACCCGGCGAGTGGCCCGGGCAGTGTCGCACCTCCAGCATGCATTCGCCGAAGCGCACGAGCTGTCCATCCAGCAGCTCGTGGTCCGGTGCGGGCGGCGCCTCGACCCGGTAGCCGAACGTCGCGGCCTGATCGGCGGCGCGGTCGTAGAGCGGCCGGTCGTCCGGGTGGAGGTAGACGGGTGCGCGCACGCGGCGCGCCAGCGCGCCCACACCCTCGATGTGGTCCACGTGCGCGTGCGTGAGCAGGATCGCCTCGAGCGCGGCGCCCAGTGCCACGAGGGCGTCGGCGAGGGCGGGCGCCTCCGCGCCCGGGTCCACGGCCACCGCAACATTGGTGGTCCGGCACACCGCCAGATAGGCGTTCTCGCCGAAACCGGCGGAAGTGAACGTACGGATTTCCAGGGGAGAGGCCGCGGTCATCGCGGCACCAAGCTATCATGCATGCGTGGATGCGGCTATGCCGACGCGTGTCCGAACGCCGCTCATGCTCCCCGCGCGCGCTCGCCGGGCAAATCCGCGCCCCGCCGGAACAGTCGGCCGGCCAGCGCGGGCGCGTGCCGCGTCGCCGCGGTCCCGGCCAGCGCGAGCAGCAACACGAGCAGGGCGATCAGCGGACGTGCCTGCTGGAACCCTGCCGCCGCCGCCACGCCCGCCAGCACGATGCTGAACTCGCCGCGCGGGATCAGGGTGACGCCCAGCGCGAAGGCGGCACGCCGGCTCAGCCCATCCGCGCGGCCGATCCACCAGCCCGCGCCGAGCTTGGTCGCCACGCCGAGCAGCGCCAGCGCCAGGGCCGGCAGCCACACCCCGGCAAACTCGCGCACGTCGATCGAGAGGCCAAAGGAGAGGAAGAAGAGCGCGGCAAAGAGGCCCTGCAACGGCGCGAACAGCGCCTCGATCCGTGGCTTGTGCCGAGTTTCGGCGAGCAACGTCCCAGCCAGGAACGCGCCGATCGCCTCGGACAAACCGCTCACCACCGCCACCCAGGCGAGCAGCAGGAGCGCGGCGGCAACCGCCAGCAGGAAGAGGTCGTCGTCCTCGGTACCGAGGAGACGGTCCAGGATCGGACGGCCGGCCACCGCCACGACCAGCGCGACGCCGAAGAAAGCAGCGGCGCGGCCCGCTCCCGCCAGGCCGCCGAGCAGGTCGCCGCCCGCGAAAACCACGCCCGAGAGGAGCGCGAGCAGCAGCGCGACCGCCAGGTCCTCGAAGACCAGAATGCCGAGCGCCGCCTCCGCCTCCGGGTTGGCGGTCCGGCGCAGCTCGATCAGCCCTCTGGCAATGATGGCACTGGAGGAGACGTAGAACGCGCCGCCCAGCAGCGCCGCCCCCAGCGGGCCCCAGCCCAGCAGCAGGCCGGCAGCGAAGCCCACAGGATAACAGACGCCGAGGTCGCGCAGGCCATGCCCGAGCAGGCGGCGGCGCCCTGCCAAGAGCGCGCCCAGAGAGAACTCCAGCCCGACGAAGAACAGGAGCAGCACGACCCCGAGATCCGCGAAGACGTCGACGATCGCGGATTCAGCGAGCAGCGGGTGCAGCGCGAGGCCGAGGAGAATGAAGGCGGGGATCGCGGAGATGTGCAGCCAGCGAAAGATGAGCCCGCTCAGTGCGAGCGCGCCTAGCAGCAGCCCGCCCCCGAGCAGCAGGCGCGCCGGGTCCACCGCATCAGCTCTCCCCTCGCGCCAGCGCGAGGAACCGGCGGACCTGCTCCTGGGAGCCGACGATGACCAGCGTGTCGCCCGGCGCCAGCTTCTCCTCCGGCTCCGGGTTCGGGATGGCGGCGCCGCCGCGCAGCACGGCGATCACGCTCGCACCGGTCCGCTTGCGCAGCTCGAGATCGCTGATGGTCTCGCCCGCGAGCGGCGAGTCCGGCCCGACCCTCACCCATTCCATGGAGAGCTGCTCGAGGATCATGTCGACGGAGCCGAGCGCCGCCGGCTGGAAGTAGCCGCCGCCCAGGATGGCGCCGATCTTCCTCGCTTCCTCGTCCTCCAGCCGCACGGCATGGAACGGGAAGTCCTCGCCGCGCCGGAAGTGGTAGAGCTCGCGCGCACCCGTGTTGTGGATGATGATCGTGAGGCGGTCCCCTTCCTGCGTGAGGATCGCGAACTTCTTGCCCACGCCGGGCAGGTCGACCTCGCGTACCTCCATAGCGGCCTCCGCAAAAGAGGAGGGCCCGCGAGTCGTCCCGCGGGCCCCCACGCATCACGCCGGGCGGATGCCCCTCATGCAGTGAACGAGCTGCCGCAGCCGCAGCCGCCGGTCGCGTTCGGATTCTTGAAGGTGAAGCCCGCGCCCATCATGCTGGTGACGTAGTCGATCTCGACGCCCTGCAGATACTGCGCGCTGAACGGATCGATGAAGACGCGCAGGCCGTTGACCTCTTGCACCTCGTCGTCGTCCTGCGACTCGTCCTCGATGTTCAGGCCGTACTGGAAGCCCGAGCAGCCGCCGGGCAAGACCGCGACGCGCAGTCCGGCGCTCGTCGTGGCGCCCTGCTCGCGCATGAACTTCTGGACCTCGGCAACCGCGGTGGGCGTGACCGTGATGGTCATCGACTCCTCCTCCTCGTCGTGCTGCGTGGTTCGTGTCGGTTGCGCCGGTTGTTACCCGCGGAACGCGCGCAGGTTTCGGGCCCAACCATACCAGAAATGTCCAGGAGTGTCAAGCCTCCCCGGCGGGGGGCGCGAGCCGTCCGCTCCGGCTTTTTTCGGCAACTTTTCCGGCCAGCACGAGATCGGCCGCCTCGCTCAGGTCCGCGGCGACGGCCACGCCCGGCGGGACGCGGGCCTCGGTATCGCCGTATCCGGTGCGCACGAGAATGCCGCAGCCGCCCAGTCTCTCCGCAGGGGCGACGTCGTCCAGGCGATCGCCTATGAAGACCGAGCCCGCCAGGTCGAGGCCGAGCTCGCGGGCGGCGCGCAGGTGAAGGGCGGTGCCGGGCTTGCGGCAGGCGCACGGGCCGGTGAAGTCGGGGTGGTGCGGGCAATGATAGGCGCCATCGAGGCGGACCCCCGCGGCGGCAAGCAGCTCGTCGAGTCGGCGCTGGGTGGCCTCGTAGTCGCGCGGGCCGAAGAGCCCACGCGCGATGCCCGACTGGTTCGTGACGAGCACGAGCGCGTAACCCCCGTCGGCCAGCGCGCGCAGCGCCGGCGCAGCGCCGGGAATCAGCTCGACCCCGGCGGGGTCGGCCAGGTACGTCTTTTCGACGATGATCGTGCCGTCGCGGTCCAGGAAGGCCGCGGGCCGGCCGCCCGGCGCCTCACTCCGCGGCATGCCGGACCGCGGCCAGGAGAGCCTCTTCCTCCTCGGGGAACACCGTACGCAAGTCCAGGGCGATGCGGTCCTCGACGATCCGGGCGATAATGGGCGGCTCGGCCGCGCGCAGCCGCGCCTCCGCCTCGTTGGCCGAACGCGCGCGCGGGCGGACCAGAAGCAGCGTGGTGGGCAGCTCCGCGTCCGGGAAGGCGCCGCCGCCCGCGGCCGACATGCCCGGCGCCAGCTCGGCGTCCATGCCAGCGGCGCGCAGCCGCTCCGCCAGCGGAGCGGCGCGGCGCCCGATCTCGGCCGGCGTCAACGCCAGCGAGCGCAGCACGGGGACCTCGCGCCGGGCCGCGTCCGGATCGCGGTAGAGCGCAAGCGTCGCTTCCAGCGCCGCGAGCGTCAGCTTGTCGACGCGCAGCGCGCGGCAGAGCGGGTTCTTGCGCATGCGCGCGAGCAGGTCGGCGCGGCCGAGCACAATGCCGGCCTGCGGGCCGCCCAGCAGCTTGTCGCCGCTCATGGTGACCACGTCGGCGCCGGCCTCCAGCGCTGCTTGCGCGGTGGGCTCGCCGGGCAAGCCGATCTCGGTCAGGTCCAGGAGCAGCCCCGACCCGAGATCGTTCAGCACGGGCACGCCGCGCTCGCGCCCGAGCCGCACGAGCTCGGCCAGCGGCACGTCCGAGGTGAAGCCCGTCATCCGGAAATTGGAGCGGTGCACCTTCATGATCGCACCCGTGGCCGGACCCACCGCCAGCTCGTAGTCCACGCGGTGCGTTTTGTTGGTCGTGCCGACCTCGACCATGCGCGCGCCGCTCTTGGCCATGATGTCCGGGATGCGGAAGGAGCCGCCGATCTCGATCAGCTCGCCGCGGCTGATAACCGCCTCCTTCCCCTCGGCGAGCGTGTTCAGCGCGAGCACCACGGCGGCGGCGTTGTTGTTCACGACCAGCGCATCCTCGGCGCCGGTCAACTCGCTCAGCAGGCCCACGCAGTGCACGTAGCGCGAGCCGCGCTCGCCCGCGTCCAGGTCATACTCGAGATTGGTATAGCCGCCGGCCACACGCTCCACCGCGGCGCGCGCCGCGGGCGCGAGCGGCGCCCGCCCCAGGTTGGTGTGCAGGACGACGCCGGTCGCGTTGATCACCGGGCGCAGCGAGCCGCGCTGGAGCGCTTCCAGCTCTTCCTCCACCCGCGCCGCGTACCACTCGAAGTCGCCGAGCGGCACCGCCGGGCGCCCGGGGAGCGCGAGGGCTTTTCGCAGATCCTCCTGCACCGCGTGCACGGCTCTGAGCAGGAGGCGGCGCGGCGCGCGGCGCAGCAGCGGCGCGAACGGCTCGCTCCCGAGCAGCCGCTCGACGGCCGGGATCTCCCGCCGTGGATCGCGCGTTCCCGTCGCCTCTCCCTGGGTCGAAGGCCTGGGCTCGGTCATCGCTCTGCTCCTGCTCCGGGAGCGCGCCGCGCCGCAGCAGCGGAATCCGGCCGCGCGGGCCGCGGCGTCTCGAACGCTGCGCTGCCGCCCCCACCGGGCAGCCCCACCAGATTCTGTACCCCCGTCACCGCCACGCGGTAGCGGGTGGCCGGCGCGAGCGGCGCGGCGGGCACGAGCACGAGCTCGCGAGTCGGCAGCGGGACCGTGTCCGCCGGTGCGGCCGGCGCCTCCACGGCGGGCGGCAACGCCAGCGGGCGGGGCGCATCCGGCCGCGGGCGCAACGCCAGCGAGTCTCTACGCGCGGCGCCGAGACCCACCGTGTCCGCCGTGGCCGTATCGGCGCGCCCGGCGCGTCGGGCACTGTCCGCCGCCGCACGCTGGCGCGCGGCGAACTCGTGCGGGAACAGCAGCGCCGACACTTCGACGCGCGCGCTGTCGGGCAGCCGCCAGAGCTCGGCACCGGCGCGGAGCGGCTCCAGCGGGTCCACCGGATCATCGAGAAACAGCCGCACCTGGAGCGAGTCGCGCGCCTCGGCGCGTACCAGCCTTGCCGGCGTGGTGTCGGGAGCGAGCAGCGCGAACGAGAACACGGCCGTATCCGTCACGCCGAGCACGGCCACACCTGTGTCGCGCGCCTCGAACGCATCCGCCCGTCGGTTCCGGTTCTGGTCCAGGTACGCCCGCAGGTCGTAGGCGCCGGCGGGAATGTGGCGGAAGGTGAACACGCCCGCGCTGTCCGTGAGGGACACGTACACGACGGAATCGGCGCGCCGCAGCGCCTCGACGCGCGCGCCCACCAGCGCGCGCGCCGTCAGCCGGTCCGTGACCTCGCCCGCGAGGGCGGTGGGCGGGATCGGCGGACCGGTGGAGAACACCAGCTCGATCGGCTCCCGCCGGACGTTGCCGAACAGGTCCTGCACGACCGGGAGCACGACCACGCGATAGATGAGCCCGCGCCGCCAGCCCCCCTCGAGTGAAACGCGCAGCTCCGAGCGGCCCTTGTCCACGTCCACCTCACCGGTTTCCGGCGAGACCAGCACCGCCTCCCGGAGCCGCCTTTCGCTGATACGCTCGTCGAACCGGAACACGACCGGACGGCTAAACTCCGGCACGACCGCCATGGCTTCCGGCGTGGTCGAGACCAGGCCCGGCGCAGCGCGGTCGGGCTCGCCGCCGGGAGGTCCGTACGGCCGTGCGCAGGCGAGGATCAGCGCCGCGACCGCGGCAGCCGCGGCCCGCCGCTCGGCCGCGCCCCGCGCGCCGCAAGCCCGGAGCCGCCGTCCCGACCGGACGGTCCAGCGCGCGGCCGACCGCCCGAACGTCACGTCAGCGCCGCCAGCTTGCGCGACAGACGGTCACGCTGGTCCCGGAAGCTCCGGGCCTTCTCGCGCTCGCGCTCCACGACCTCCGCCGGCGCGCGCGACAGGAATTGCTGGTTGGCGAGCTTGCCTTCCGCGGCCTGTACCTGCTTCTCGAGCCGGTCGAGCTCGCGCGCCAGACGGTCACGCTCGCGCGCGACGTCGATGATGCCCGCCAGTGGCAGGAACAGCTCGGCGCCGCTCCGCAGGACCGCGTGGGCACCGGCCTCCGCCGCGCCGCGGTCGCCGCGCTCGACCCGGCCAATGCGCCCGAGGCGGCGGAGCGAACGCGCCTCCGCGGCCAGTGCTGCCTCCAGCGCCGCGGGCGCGTGTGCCAGCCGGATCGTAACCTCCTGCCCCGCGGGCACGTCGTACTCGGAGCGCAGCGTCCGCACGCTGCCGACCAGCTCCATGAAGGCAGTCATGCGCGCTTCCGCCTCGGCATCTTCTCGCTCCGGGCGCCGCTCGGGCCAGCGCGCGACCACGAGCGACTCCTCGCGCGGCTTGCCCGCGGGCCACGGCAGCCGCTGCCAGAGTGCCTCGCTGATGAAGGGCATGAGCGGGTGCAGCAAGCGAAAGACCCCGTCGAGCACCTCGACCAGCGTCGCCTTGGCCGCCTCGCGGCTCGCCTCGGCACCGGCTGCGTCCTCGCCGCTCGCCTCCCGGTAGAGCCGCGGCTTGACCAGCTCGAGGTACCAGTCCGCGACCTCGCCCCAGAAGAAGTGGTAGACCGCGTCCGCCGCCTCATGGAAGCGGAACGCCTCCAGGTGGCGTGTGACCTCGCCGATCGCGAACGAGAGGCGCGACAGGATCCAGCGGTCCGCGAGCTCGAGGTCGGACGCGACGTCGTCCAGCGACCGCACGGGCTCGCCCTCCAGGTTCAGGAGCGCGAAGCGGCCCGCGTTCCATACCTTGTTCGAGAAGTTGCGGCCGGCCGCGAACGTCTCCTCGAGATTCTCGTAGTTCAGGAAGAGATCGGTCCCCATGCCCGAGCCGGAGAGGATCGTGTAGCGTAAGGCGTCGGCGCCGAACAGCTGGACGACCTCGAGCGGGTCGATGCCGTTGCCCAGCGATTTCGACATTTTCCGGCCCAGGTGGTCGCGCACGGTGCCGTGCAGATACACGTCCTGGAACGGCGCCGCGCCCATGAACTCGAGTCCCGCCATGATCATGCGAGCCACCCAGAAGAACAGGATCTCGGGCGCCGTGACCAGCGTGTGCGTCGGATAGAACGCCTGCAAGTCCTCGGACGGCTCCGGCCAGCCGAGGGTGGAGAACGGCCAGAGCCAGGACGAGAACCAGGTGTCGAGGACGTCCGGGTCCTGCTCGAGCTGCGCGCCGCCGCACCGCGGGCAGCGGTCGGGATCCTCGCGCGCGACGATGGTCTCGCCGCAGCGGTCCGAGCGGCAGTACCAGACGGGAATGCGGTGGCCCCACCACAGCTGCCGCGAGATGCACCAGTCGCGGATGTTCTCCAGCCACTGCTCGTAGATCTTCGTCCAGCGCTCGGGGGTGAAGCGGACCCGGCCGTCGCGCGAGGCCGCAAGGGCGGGCTCCGCCAGCGGGCGCATGCGCACGAACCACTGCTCCGACAGCCGCGGCTCGACCACCGTGTCGCAGCGATAGCAGTGCCGCACGGCGTGCGCATGGTCCTCGACCTTTTCGACGAGATCCTGCTCGCGCAGCGCCTGGAGCACTCGCTGGCGCGCCTCGAAGCGGTCGAGCCCGCGGAACGCCTCGGGTGCGTTCGCGCTCATCGTCGCCTCGGGCGTCATGACATCCAGTGCGGGCAGCTCGTGGCGGCGGGCCAGCTCGAAGTCGTTCGGGTCGTGCGCCGGCGTGACCTTGACCGCGCCCGTGCCGAATTCCGGAGCCACGAACTCGTCCGCCACGACCGGGATGCGACGCCCGGTCAGCGGCAGCTCGACGTCGCTCCCGACCAGCTCGCGGTACCGGTCATCGTTCGGGTGTACCGCCACGGCCGTGTCCCCCAGCATGGTCTCGGGGCGGGTGGTTGCGACGACGACGTACGGACGACCATCGGGGAGCCGGGGCCGCGTCGGCGCCGCGTCGCCACGTCGCCGTGTCGCCGCGTCGGGGGCAAGGGGGTAGCGCAGGTAATAGAGTTTCCCCGCCGTTTCCTGCGGCTCGGCCTCCTCATCCGAGAGCGCGGTCAGGCAGCGCGGGCACCAGTGGATGATGTAGTTGCCGCGGTAGACGAGTCCCTTCTCGTAGAGCCGGACGAAAACCTCGCGCACGGCGCGGGAGAGCCCGGGGTCGAGCGTGAAGCGCGTCCGGGTCCAGTCGCAGGAGCAGCCGATCGCGCGCAGCTGCTCCAGGATGGTCGAGCCGGTCTCGCGCACGAACTGCCAGACGCGCTCGACGAAGGCGTCGCGGCCCACGTCGTCGCGCGTCCGGCCCTCGCGCGCGATGATCCGCTCGACTACGTTCTGGGTCGCGATGCCGGCGTGATCGGTGCCGGGCAGCCAGAGCGCCTCGCGCCCCTGCATGCGACGCCAGCGCGTGAGCACGTCCTGGACGGTGTTGTTCAGGCCGTGCCCCATGTGTAGCACCGCCGTCACGTTGGGTGGGGGGATAACGATGACGAAGGGGCGGCGGTCCTGGCGCAGCACCGCCTGGGCATCGGCGCGGAAGTAGCCGCGCTCCTCCCACCGGCGATAGAGCGGCGCCTCGAAGGCGCGCGGATCGTACTGCGGCGAAAGCGGCTCGGGCATCGGCGTCCGTGGATTGCTGTTGAATTACCAAGGTTATCGCCGTATGATCCGCGGCGGAAGGGGCCACGCGGACACGCGGAGGCGGTCGCGTAGCGCGGTACGCCCGAGGGCCCGACCGCCTCACCAGGATCAACGCTGCTGGATCCGTCTAGCTCTGGCCCTGGACCCCGCGCTCCCGCAGCTCCTCCTCGAGCCCGGACGCCTCGAGCCTGACGCGCGTGCCTTTCGCCACGTTTTCGTGGACGCCGGCGGCGGGATTGAGGTCCTGCAGCGGCGCGGCGGGCACGTTGCCGAGTCGACGGTGCGAGGCGGCGTCCGCGGCGCCACGGTCGGTCGGCGCGGCGGGGAGCGTGCTGTGTCCTTCCACGCCGGAGGGCAGCTTGTCCAGAATCTCGCTCGTCTGCTCGACCGCGCGGTTGGTGCCCAGCTCGCGCGAGAGGATGGAGACGCGATCGTCCGGGCGATCGGGATCGGTGTCCCCTTGACGGCGTCGCCCGGTCCCGACACCCAGGCCGTACCAGTGCGTCTCGTGCAGCCCGGCGTCGCCCTCGGCGAAGCGGAGGCGAGTCTGCTCCAGGTGCGTTGCTTCGACTTCGAGCTCCAGGCGGTTCAGCACCGTGCGCACGCCCGGGACGCGCTGCACGATCTGGATGGCGCGGTGGGCCTCGTCGTCGTCGCGCACGCGTCCGCTCAGCTCCACGATTCCCGGCGCGAGGGCGGCGACCTCGATCCCGCGCCGCCCCAGCACGTCGTCGCGGGCCAGCCGGTCGACCGCCTCGCCTTCGGTGCGGCCGAGCTCCCGGTCCAGCCCCAGTTTCGCCAGCAGTCGCAGCGGCGCCCGCCGCGCCGCGAGCAGCAGCCCGGCCGCTATCCCGAAACCGGCGCCGATAGCCAGCGGCCACGCGTAACTCTGGATTCGATCGCGCTCGAACATGCCCTCTCCCTCGCGGAATCAGCGTTGGCTGCCGCAGGGATCGAGGTGCAATTCACAGACCAGGGGGAGTCGGAATAGCGATGAAGCTGGGCGCGTTCACCTTCGTCCTGCACTCGCACCTGCCGTACGTGCTGGCGCATGGCCGCTGGCCCCACGGCACCGAATGGCTGAACGAGGCGGCGGCCGAGAGCTATCTGCCGCTGGTGCGCGGCCTCGAGCGCCTGCTCGAGCGCGGCCTCAAGCTGGGCATCACCATTGGGATCACGCCGATCCTGGCCGAGCAGCTGGCGAGCGAAGCGTTCAAGGACGAGCTCGAGGACTGGCTCGAGGCCAGGGTCGAGGCGGCCCGTCACGACGCTGAGATCTTCTCCTGGCAGGACCAGGAGCACGGCAAGGCGCTGGCGGAGTGGTGGGAGAAGGTCTTCCGCGAGCGGCTGCACGACTTTCGCGAGCGCTACGACCGCGACCTGATTGGCGCGTTCCGCCGCCTCCAGGACGCCGGCGAGATCGAGATCATCACCAGCGCCGCGACACACGGCTACCTGCCGCTGCTCGGCACGGACGAATGCGTGCGCGCGCAGATCCAGACCGGAGTGCAGGCCTACCGCCGCCACTTCGGCCGCGACCCGCGCGGCATCTGGCTCCCCGAATGCGCCTATCGTCCCAGCTACGACTGGGCGCCGCCCGTGGCCGGACCCCGCGTTCCGGAGCCGCGGCTCCGGCGCGGCATCGAAGAGCTGCTCGCGGAGGCGGGCATCGAGTACTTCTTCGTCGACACGCACCTGCTGCGCGGGGGCGAGGCGCTGGGAACCTACGCGCAGCGGCACCCGGCGCTGCGCAGGCTGGCCGAGCGCTACGCACGGAAGTACGGCGAGCACCTCCGCCCGGAAGACATGACGCGCACGCCGAACGACGCCTACCGCGTCGAGCCCGCCGTGCCCCTCCCCCGCCCCGTGCACGTCTTTGCGCGCGAGCCGCGGGCATCGCTCCAGGTGTGGAGCGGCGAGTGGGGGTACCCCGGGGATGGCTGGTACCTCGAGTTCCACAAGCGGCACTGGCCGGGGGGACACCGCTACTGGCGAGTCACGGCTCGCGGCGCCGGTCTCGCCGACAAGGCCGAGTACGTACCCGAGACGGCCGCCGGGCGTCTCGACGAGAACGCGCAGCATTTCCACTCGCTCGTGCGCGAGCGGCTCGCGCAGCACATGGAGCTCATGGAGCAACCCGGCATCGTCGTGGCGCCCTTCGACACGGAGCTCTTCGGCCACTGGTGGCACGAAGGCGTCGACTGGATCATCCGCACGCTGGAAAGAATCGCGGAAGACGACGAGGTCGAGCTCACGACCGGCGGCGGCTACCTCGACCACAACCCGGTCGAGGTGCCCGTGAAGTTACCCGAGGGCTCGTGGGGCGAGGGTGGCTACCACTACATCTGGCTGAACCACGAGACCGAGTGGACCTGGCCGGAGATCTACCGCGCCGAGCTGACGCTCCTGGAGCTCGTGGGCCGCTGGCTGGACCGCGATCACCAGATCATCCGCAAGCTGCTGCACCTGGCCGCGCGCGAGCTGCTGCTGCTCGAATCGTCCGACTGGCAGTTCCTGATCTCCACGCAGGCCGCCAAGGATTACGCCCAGCTCCGCTTCGCGGAGCACCTGCGGGTCTTCGACCACGCCGTGGAGCTGATTCGCAAGCAGGAGCGCGGCGAGGACCTGGAGACGGCGGACTGGAAATTCATCGGGGAGGCCGAGGCGCGCGATGGGATGATCTTCCCGGAGCTCGACCTCTCGCTTTGGCGGCCGGGCTCGGCCAGAGACAGGGACTAAGGCCGCCTCATGGGATGAGTAAGACCTTCCCGAAATTGCGCCGCTCCTGGATGTAGGCGTGGGCCTCGGCCGCCGCGTCGAGCGGGAAGGCGCGATCCACGACAGGGTCGAAGACGCCTCGCTGGACCAGCCCCAGGATCTCCCACAGCATCTCCCGCAGCACGGTGGCACGGCCCCAGAGGCGGCCGACGTTCACGCCGATCACTCCCCGATTCTGCTGCATGAGCGCGATGGGGTGGAAGCGCGGCATACGCAGGATGCCGCCCAGCACGGCCACAATGCTCCGGCGCCGACCGGGAGCGAGGCCAGAGACGCCGAAGAGAAAGAGACGGCCCATGGGCGCGAGACAGGCGTAGCTCATCGCGAAGGATCTGCTGCCCACGGCGTCGAGCACGACGTCGACGCCCTGTCCGTTCGTGATCCTCGCGACTTCTCGCTCGAAGTTCAGCGTCCGGTAGTCGATGCAGTAGTCGACGCCGGCCTGACGCAGCCGCTCGTGCTTGGACGCGCTCGCGGTCCCGATCACCCGGGCGCCGCGCCAGCGGCAGATCTGGAGCGCGGCCTGCCCCACGCCCCCCGCCGCGGCATGGACCAGCACCGTGTCGCCGGTCTGCACGTTCCCCAGGCGGACGAGCATGAGCCAGGCGGTGAGGTAGTTGACGGGGATAGCGGCGGCCTTCTCGAACGAGAGGTCTTCGGAGAGCTCGTGCACCTGCGCGGCGGGAACGATCACCGTGTCCGCGTACCCGCCGAAGCGTGTTACCGCTACGACCCGGCTTCCTTCGGTCAGGTCCACGCCCGGCCCGACGCGGTCCGCCACACCCGCGACTTCATACCCGACCACGGCCGGGAGCGGTGGCGCATCGGGGTAGACCCCGATTCGGGCCAGAATGTCCGCGAAGTTGACGCCGGCGGCCCGGACGCGGATGCGCACCTGCCCTTCGCGCGGTTCGGGGTCCGGTGCAGCGCGGACTTCCAGGACCTCGGGCCCGCCGGTGCGCGGGATCCAGACCTGCCTCATGGCGAGGATGCTTTCGATGAGACCTGTGCGCCTGGACGTGCCAGTGCCGGCTACCCCTGCCCGCTGTGCCGACCTTATTGGTCCTTCTTCTTCTCCTCCGCTCGCTCCTTGGCCTTCTGCTCGCGAATCGCCTTCGCGCGCTCGCGGATCGTCTGGCGCGCGGCCTCACGGTCGGACTGCTGCTGGATCTCGCCCCATTCGCGCAGCCGCCCATCGATCTCTTCCCGGCGCCCGGCCGGCGCGCCGAACGAGGGAGCGGGGATCGTGATCTTGCCGAGATGAATGCCCTCCGACGAGATCCCCCAGCGTGAGCCATCCTCGCCCTTCAGCGTCCAGTCGTTCGCGCGCCGGTGCGCCTCCGCCAGGCCGGCCAGCGAGTCGTTCAGCGCCTCGATGCGCGCGTACACGCGCTCGCGCATCCGCTCCTCATCGCTCTTCGGCGCCGGCGGCAGCTGGTTCGGCAATACCCAGAGGCGCCGGTCGCGCACGCGCGGCGCGAGCCGCTCCGCCGGCGTGAGCAGGCGCCCCGGCGCCGCGGGTGCGGCCAGGCCCGGCGCGGTCGCGCGGGGTGCGACGAACTGCGGCACACGCTCGCGCGGCAGCACGAGCGGCGCATCGGCCGGAAGATTCTCGTTGATGACGACGTCGTATACCCGCAGCCCCTGCAGCGGACGCTCCGGCGGCGCCAGCCCGCCCCGCAGCCGCGGCGCGCCGAAATCGATGAAGGTGGGAGAAAGCAGAACGACGAGGAGGTGGATGGCCGCGGACACGCCGAGTGCGATCCACAGCGTCCGCCGTTCCGATGGGCGGGGGCGGACCGCTCTCGGCCGCCGCACCGCCGGCGGGGGCGGCGGCGCGACTACCGGCAGGTGGGCGAGGGCGCTTCGGCTCATGCTGGCCGTAGTAACCCGCGGCGGGACCGCGGTTCCGGGCGCGTCAGCGCAATGCGCCCAGCCGGCGCGCGGCTTCGCGCAGCCGTTCCGGCGCGCGCGTCAGCGCCACGCGGAAGTACCCCTCGCCGCCCGGTCCCAGGGCCGCGCCGGGCATGATGACCACGCCGTATTCCAGGAGCGCGCGGCGCGCGAACGGCTCCGAGGCTTCGGCGTCCGGCACCGGGACCCAGAGGTACATGGTCGCGCGGGGCGACGTCGCCTGAAAGCCGTGCGCACACAGCGCCTGCGTCAGGGCGTCGCGCCGCTCCCGGAACGCCGCGACGTTCTCCGGCACCCACTCGTCGTACGAGGCGAGCGCCGCGCGCGCCGCGGCCTGCACCGCCAGGAATGGGCCGGCGTCGACAAACGCCTTGACGCGCGACAGCGCCGCGATCGCCGCCTCGCTCCCCGCCGCCCAGCCGATGCGCCAGCCCGTCATGTTGTACGTCTTGGAGAACGAGTGGAACTCGACCGCGATCTCCCGCGCCCCCTCGATCTCTAGGATACTGGGCGCGCGGTAGCCATCGAACGCGAGCTCGCTGTACGCGTTGTCGTACACCAACAGCATGCGGTGCTCGCGGCAGAATGCGACGGCCTGTTCCAGGTACTCGCGCGGCGCGATCGCCGCGGTCGGATTGTTCGGATAGTTCAGGTACAGGATGCGGGCGCGGCTGACCACCGTCTCGGGCAGCTCCTCCAGCGGAATGAGAAAGTCGTTTTCCGGCCGCAGCGGCACCGCGTGCGGCTCGCCACCGGCCAGCAGTGTTCCACCGATGTACGGCTGATAGCCGGGATCGGGGAGGATAGTGGCATCACCCGGACCGACGAAGCAGAACGCCAGGTGCGCGATCCCCTCCTTCGAGCCGACGAGCGGGTGGATCTCCCTGAGCGGGTCCAGCGTGACGCCGAAGCGCTTCTGCATCCATGCGGCCACGGCTTCGCGGAACGCGAGCAACCCGAGCTGGAAGCCGTAGCGGCTCATGCGCGGCTCCTGCACCGCCTCCGTGAGCGCGCGCACGGCCGCGGGGGGCGGAGCGAGGTCGGCGTCGCCCGCGCCCAGGTCGATCACGTCGACGCCGCGCTGCGTGAGCTCGCGCTTGATCTGCGGGACATCCGCCAGCGGGTATTTCGGGAAAGTGCGGAACCGCGTGGCCAGCTCGATCATGTCAGCGGCGCGTGGGAGGCCGCGGCGGCCGCCGGTGCAGCTTCGGTCGCCGCGGCGATGACCGGGTTGCGAACGCGGGAGAGCCCGGACAGCTCGACCTCGACGACGTCGCCCGCGGCCAGCGGCCCTACGCCCTCCGGTGTCCCGGTCGCGATCAGGTCGCCGGGCTCGAGCGTCATGATGCGGCTCACGTAGCTGACGAGCGCCGGAATCCCGAACATCAGTTCGGTCGCGCGGCCGTGCTGGCGCACTTCCCCGTTCACGCGGCACACGATCTCGAGCTTGCGCCAGTGCACGCGCGCGATCGGCACCACCGGGCCCACGGGGCAGAAGGTGTCGAAGCCCTTCGCGCGCGTCCACTGGCCATCCAGCTTCTGCAGGTCGCGCGCCGTCACATCGTTGAGCGGTGCGTACCCCGCCACGGCGGCGAGGGCCTCCTCCTCGCTCGCGTTGCGCACACGCCGGCCGATCACGACCGCGATCTCGCCCTCGTGATCCACGCGGCCCGACTCCGGAGGGAGTACGATCGCGTCGCCGTCGGCGCAGAGCGCGCTGGGCGGCTTGAGGAATAGAAGCGGCCGCTCGGGCACGTCGTGCCCGAGCTCGCGCGCGTGCGCCACGTAGTTTCGGCCCACGCACACGATCTTGGTCGGTCCCGGCATGTCTGCTCCACACGAAAGGATGCACGAAGTCTACTGCCGGTCTGCCACCAGGCGCCACCCCAACGCCGGCAGCACGCCGCCATCAGTCGAACACTCGGGGCGAATCGCTTGCGGGACGCGCACAGCGCCTCGACATTGCCGCACATGAGCCCGCGTCTTCGGTGCGGTGCGGTCGCGCTGCTCGCCTCCCTTGCGCTCGTTCCCGCGGCCGGCGCTCAGACCGCTTCCCTCGCAGGAGTGGTGCAGTCGGCCGGGGGCGTGCCCGTCCCCTCCGCGTCGGTGCTCCTGCGCGTGGCGGGCACGGACGCGCCGGTGCGCAGCAGCGAGAGCGACAGCGTGGGCCACTACCACATCGCCGGGCTCGCGCAAGGACGATACGAGGTGACGGTGACACGGCTCGGCTTCGCGTCCCGTGCCGTGCGTGTCACGCTGCGGCCCGGCGAGGCCGCGACCGTCGACGTGCTGCTGCGGGTGCAGCCGGTCCGGCTGCCGGGCGTCGTGGTCGAGGGTGCACGCGACCGCGCGCGTTTCGAGGCGGAGGCCGGGACAACGGTGCGCGAGCTCGCGCGCGACGAGATCAAGCTGATCCCGGGACTGGCGGAACCCGATGTGTTGCGCGCCGTGGAGGCGCTCCCCGGCGTCGTCACGACCACCGACCTCTCCTCCGCGTTCAACGTGCGCGGCGGTGCGGCCGACCAGAACCTGATCCTGCTCGACGGCGTGCCCATCTACAACCCGTTCCACCTGGGTGGCCTGTTCAGCACCTTCAATGCGGACATGATCGGCCGCGCCGAGCTGCACCTGGGTGGCTTTCCCGCCGAGCACGGCGGCCGGGTCTCGTCGGTGCTGAACCTGGAAAGCGATGCCAGCGGCGCCGGCTGGGACACGCGCGCGGGGCTGTCGCTGCTGGCCACGCGCGTCGCCGCGGGCAGCGACTTGCCGCGCTTGCCGGGCGAGCACACGCGGCGGGGACGGTGGCGGCTCTCGGGAAGGCGCTCGTATTTCGACCAGGTGCTCCGGCCGTTCTTCGACTTTCCCTATCACCTCGCCGACGTGCAGGGGTACGCCGAGACCTGGACGAACGGCGGCGGGCGTATCAGCGCGAGCGGCTATACCGGGGAAGACGTGCTCGATCTGACGCGGCTCGATGCCGACGAGTTTCCGCTGCGGCTGCGCTGGGAGTGGGGCAACGACCTGGCCGGCGGGCGCTGGACCGCGCCGCGCGGGCCGGGGCGCGTGCTCGATGCGCGGGCCGGCTACACGCGCTTCGGCATGAGCCTGCGCTTTCCGGACTTCGACGATACCCGCCTCCGGAGCGAGATCGGCCAGTTCCTCGCCCGCGTCGATCTCGGCTTCCTCGCCTCTTACGCGCTCGAGCTGCGCACGGGCGCTGCACTGGACTGGATCGAGTACGACAACCTCTTCCAAACGGGCGGGACGGTCTTCGAGCAGCGCCGCGAGTCCGGCCTGCTCACGGGGGCGTACCTCCAGGGGAGCTGGCGCCCCGACGCGCGCTGGCTGATCGAGGCCGGAGCGCGCGCGGAGGGATGGTTCCCGAGCACGGCGAGTGAAACGGTCGTGCTGTCGCCGCGCGTCGCGGTCAAGCGCTTCTTCCGCGGCGGCGACGCGGCGGTGAAGCTCGCCGCCGGCCGCTACACGCAATTCGTGCACTCCACGCGCGACGAGGAGCTCCCCCTCGGCATCGACGTGTGGGTGATCGCGGGCGCGCGCGCGCCGCACGTCACCTCCGACCAGGTCCAGGTCGGGCTCGAGAAGTTTTTCGGCGACGGCTGGTCCGCTTCGCTCGAGGCGTATCACCGCTCGTTCGACGGCGTGATCGCGTTCAACTTCGGCGAGGATCCGAACGATCCGGCGGACGATCTGGTGGCCGGCACCGGCACCTCGTACGGCGCGGACCTGCTGGTGCGGCGCGACGGCCCCGGCGTGAGCGGCTGGGTCGCGGCTTCCTGGCTGCGGGCCTCCCGCACATTCCCGGATGCGGTGTCGGGACTGTTGCCGCCGCCCGAGGTGCGCTACGCGCCCGTGTTCGATCGACGGCTGGATCTGGAGCTGGTGCTGCGCTTCCCCCTCTTCTGGCGGCTCGACGGCGGGCTCAACTGGAGCTTCGGCAGCGGCATTCCGTACACGCGGCCGCTGGGATCGTACGTGTTCTACGAGCACCGCGTCGTGAACGGCGGCCGGCTGGAGCCGCACACCGGATTCGGCCACGGCGACGAGCCGGCGCAGGCCGTCGTGCTGGGACCCCGCAACGGCGAGCGCTATCCGCCGTACCACCGGCTCGACCTGAGCCTGCGCCGACCGTTCCCCAGGAGCTGGGGTCGCATCACGCCGCACCTGGAGATCCTGAACGTCTACAATCGGAAGAACACACTCTTCTACTTCTATCAGTACGACCGCGACCCACCCGTACGTTCGGGGTTCTCGATGCTGCCGCTCGTGCCGACTCTGGGCGTGGAGGTGCAGTTTTGAGCCCGCGCCACAGCCTCCGCCCACGCGCGGGCGCTCGCTCAGGCCAAAGCGGGCGGCGCCGCAGCCGCATCCTCCGGCTGCTCGGGATCGGCCTGGCGCTCGCGCTCGCCGCCTGCGAGCTCGAGGAGACCACGCTGACCGAGCCGGAGGACGTGATCGTCGCCGAGGTGTACCTGCACGCGAACGTCTCGCCGCAGTACGCTTTTCTGCACCGGACGCTGGGCACGACGGGAGACGGTCGCGTGATCGGGGCGCGCATCGAGATCCGCAACCGCAGCGGGGAAAGACTCGATTTCCTCGAGGAGCCGACTCGCGAAAACTGCCTGGTTCTCATCGAGCCGCCGCCACCGGGCGGCACATGTTACCGGTCCAGGTCTACTGGATTCGTCTTTCCCGGTGAGCCGTATATCCTCCACATCGAGCTGCCGGACGGCCGCGCGCTCACCGGTTCGACCGTGGTTCCGGGCGATTTCCAGCTCCTGGCCCCACGCCTCACGAACTTCGCGCCGAGCTGTCGGCTCCCGCCCGATACCGCCCTGCGCCTGGTCTGGAGCCCCGCGGCGGATGCCTGGGCGTACGTCGGTGAGACCAACCTGTTCGGCCTGCGAGCAGCGCTGGAGCCGCGCGGCATTGAAGTCGAGGAGGACCCGTTGCGGCTCTTCGGCCTGTCGCGCAGCAGCGCCGACACGGCGATCGTCTTTCCCACCGAGTTCGGGATCTTCGAGCGGCTGGATCTGGACCGCGACCTCGCCCTGGCCATCCGGCACGGCCTGCCGGACGAAACGCGGGCGCGCATCACGATCGCGGCCGTCGATCGCAACTACGTGCTGTGGGCGAGAGGCGGGAACTTCAACCCGTCGGGTCTGGTGCGCGTGCCGACGATCCGGGGCGATGGGACCGGCGTGTTCGCCTCGCTGGTTCCCAAGGAAGTGTTCGTCGTGGTGGATGATTCCACCTCGTGGGTTCCGGACTGCCGAACCTGACCGTCACCCGTCCGAGAATCCGCGATAGAACGCCTCGAGCAGCGCCTTGATCTCCGCCCAGCTCCCCGTGCGCACCGGCGCCGGCGGCAGCGATTCCAGGAAGTAGCGGCCGTAGTTCTGCTGGAGCACGCGCCGGTCGAGGAGCACGACCGCGCCCCGGTCGGTGCGGGAGCGAACCAGCCGGCCGAAGCCCTGCTTCAGGCGCAGGGCCGCGTGCGGCAGCAGGTACTCGTAGAATCCGCTGCCGCCGTCGCGCTCAATAGCCTCGATGCGCGCGGCCGTGAGCGGCTCGCCCGGCACTTTGAAGGGGAGCTTCGCGATCACGATGCCGCGCAGCGGCTGCCCGGGCACGTCCACCCCCTCCCAGAAAGATGCGACGCCGAGCAGCACCCCCCGCCCGGACGCGACGAAGCGCTCGAGCAGCTTCCGGCGCGGCGCATCCCCCTGCACCAGCAGCGGCCAGCGCTCTTCCATGCCGCGCTCGCGCAGCGCCTGCGCGACCGTGCGCAGCGAGCGGTAGGACGTGAACAGCACGAATAGCCCGCCGTCGCTCGCGGCGGCGACGTCGTGCACCACCGCCGCCGTGGCCGCATCCAGCGCGGGATTCTCATCCGTGCGCGGGACGGGCAGGTCGGTCGGGATCGCGACCAGCGTCTGCTCCTCGAAGTCGAAGGGCGAGGCGAACAGGTGCTCCGCGATGCGGAGGCCGCCGCCCAGGCCCAGGCGCCGCCGCAGGAACTCGAAGCCGTCGCGGGTCGCGAGCGTGGCCGAGGTGAGCACGGCCGTGTCCACCCGCTCGAAGAGGGCGTCCCGCAGGATCTCCGACAGGTCCACGGGTGCGGCGCGCACCGCCACGTTCGGCTCGCGGCCACCGGCCGTCACGCCGCGCCGCTCGATCCAGCGCACCATCGGCACGGGGTCATCGGTGCGCGCGAAGGCCAGGCGCAGCGCGTCCAGCGCCGCGCGGGTCCTTCCCGCCGTGGCCTGGAGCTCGAGCAGCTCGCCTTCCAGCGCTTCGGCCGAGCGCCCGTCGCTCAGGATGCGCTCGCGCAGCGCCTCCAGCCCGCGTGCCAGCTCCTCGAGCACGAGCGTGAGCGACTCCGTCACCGGCCGGACCGCGTCGAGTCGCTCCGGGCCGCCCGGGCTGTCCAGGTCCAGCCGCAGCACGCCGTCCTCGGCCGCGGCGGCGAACAGCTCGAGCCGGCCGAACAGATCGACGGCCAGGGCGTGCGCTCGCTCCAGCAGCGGGCGCAGCTGCCCTGCGATGCTGCGCAGCACGTCGTCGCGCAGCAGACCCGCCTCGGCCGTGCGCAGTCGCTGCTCCACGACCGCGAGCAGGCCCTTGCCGCGCCGGTCCAGCCGGCCCAGCAGCCGCAACAACCCACGGCGCGACACGCTCGCGCCCAGGTGCGACGTGGCCGCGTCCTCCAGGTTGTGCGCCTCGTCCAGGATCACGCGCGTGTACGGCGGCAGCACCGCGGGCGCGGTGTAGTTGCCCTGCGCCCGCCGCACGGCCAGGTCGCTGAAGAGCAGGTGATGATTGACGACGAGGACGTCCGCCGCCGCCGCGTCGCGCCGGGCACGCTGGTAGAAGCAGGCCTCGAAGTGCGGGCACTTCGCGCGCAGGCAGACGTCCGTCTCGCTGACCACCTCCTCCCACACCTCGGGCGCAGGCTCGAACGACAGGTCCTGCAGCGAGCCATCGCTCGTGTGCTCGAGCCACTCGAGCAACGCGTCCAGCTCCGTGCGCTGCCGCTCGTCGAACAGCACCGACTGCCCCTGCGCGGCGAGGTGCGCGCGCCGGATCGACACGTAGTTGCCGCGCCCCTTCACCAGCGCGAAACGGAATGGCGCCAGCGCCCGCTCCAGGAA
>JACQPS010000287.1 GCA_016207445.1 Gemmatimonadota bacterium
ATCTCGGAGGTCGCGAGGCGCGGACGGTCACGGTTCGTCCGGCTCTGGCGCCGCTGGTCGTGCTGGTCGCGCGTACGGGCCTGAAGCCGCGCCTCGCGCTGGAGGCGGCGGGCGGCTGGACCTTCGGCGAGTTGCGCGGGGATTCGGGCGAGGAGGAGTGGACGGTCCAGGACCTGGGGGTCGGGCACGCCGTGCTCGCGCTCCGCTACCGGCTGCGCCCGCGCCTGCACGTGCGCGGCGGCCTGGGCGCGATCCGCTACGCGGCGGACCAGGAGGGAATCTTCCAGGACGGAAGCGAGCTGCGCCCGTTGCTCGAAGTCGGCGCCGGCACCGGCTGGCGCATCGGCGGCGTGCGCGCCACGCTCGAGCTGACGGGCCAGGCGCATGCCTTCGCCACGCCCGCGATGCGCCGCGAGGGCGCCGTGGATGGCACGGTATATCGGGCCGCGTTGCTGGCGGGCGTGGTCTTCGGCGCGGAGGAACCATGAGCCCGCCAGCGGCACAGGAAGCTTCGGGACTGCGTCGCCGCGCACGCGCGCCGCGCCGCGACAGCCGCATCGCCCACGCCCTCGCCCCCGCACTGGTCCTGGCGCTCGCTGCCTGCGACGCGCCGACGGTGCCGGCGCGCCACCTGGAGGACGTGTACAGGTTCGCGCTGCTGACGCAGCCGCCGCTCGTGTACCGTTGGCCGGCCGGCACGACGATCCACGTGCTGCTCAACACGGGCGCGCCGCCGCAGGCGGACACGCTCGAGGCCGCGTTCGCGGATGCGGCGGCCGCCTGGCACAGCGCGGCGCTCTACGGCGAGTTCCGGCTGGTGCGGGTCGGCCGGGTCGAGGAGGCGGACGTGGTCGTGACCTGGTCGGACGTGCCGCCGCCGGTCCAGACGCAGGAGTGCGAGCCCGAGCTCAGCCCGGGTGTGACCACGTTCTGTCTCGGCGACGATCCCGAGACCGATGAAACCGAGTGCTCGCTCGAGAGGCGGCGCGATCGGCTGTGTCCGTTCCCGCTGCAGCCGCCGGCGCAGCCCAGTGCGAGCCGGGTTCGCTTCCTGTTGACGATTCGCTCGGACCAGGCCACGCAGCCCGGCCAGACGCGCCTGATCCTGGCCCACGAGCTCGGGCACACGCTCGGCATCGGCCAGCACTCCGATGATCCGGCGGATCTCATGTGGGGCGGCCGCATCGAGAGCGCGGTTCCGAGCGACCGCGACCGCACGACCCTGCGCGTGCTCTACCAGACCCCCCCGGACATCGTCCCATGACCCGCAGCATCGTGACGCAGGACGTGGTGCGCGCCGCTGCCCGGCGCGGGCGCGCCATCCGCGTCGGGCCGGAGGATGCCGTGGCCCCCGGCGCGCGCGCGCTGGCCGAAGCGCTGGGCGTGCGCATCGAGCGGGAAGGTGCGGATCCACCTTCCGGCGCTCTCACCCTGGTCGTTGGATCCGACCACGCCGGCTTCGTGCTCAAAGAGGAGCTGAAGACGTGGCTTTCGCAGAAAGGCTACGCGGTGCGCGACGTCGGCTGCCACTCGACCGAGGCGGTCGATTACCCCGACTACGCTCGCGCGCTCGCGGAGATGGTCGCGCGGGGCGAGGCGTGGCGCGGAATCATGGTGGACGGCGCGGGCATCGGCAGCGCCATGGTGGCGAACAAGGTGGCGGGCGTGCGCGCCGCGCCTTGCTACGACCTGTCGACCGCGCGCAACGCGCGCGAGCACAATGATGCCAACGTGCTGACGCTGGGCGGCGGTCTCATCGGCGCCGCTCTGGCTCGTCAGATCGTCGAGCTCTGGCTCGCCACCGAGTTCGCCGGCGGACGGCATGCACGGCGAGTGGAGAAGATCAACGCGCTGGATGTGGCGCGCGCAGGCACGTCCCGGCGCGACGACCGGGGTTGACGGGCGTGACAAGTCGCCGTAAATTCGAACATCGAGACGTGCTCGAAGGGTCCAATTTTTGAGCCGACACTACTGAAGCCGGGACTCGCTCCCGTGCCGGACGTCACGCCCCGCGGGGGAAGGCGGAAGGCATGGGGAGGTCACCAGAAGTGACGACCTGGGCTTCAAAAATCCCCTTCGGTACGTCAGCCGGCTCGCGAGCGATCGCGGGCCGGCTTGTTTCATCAATGCCTCTTCTTCTTCTTCTTCCTTTTCGCCGGCCGTATGCGAACGGCGGGCGCGGTCGGGCGGACCGCGCGGCGGCCGCCGAACGCCGACCGCACGAGCTGCAGGAACAGCCGGGGGGCGCGGCGCCGCGCGGGATCCACGAACGCGCTCAGGAAAATCAGGCCCGCCCAGGTCCCGTACACCCACGCGATCTCCTCGCGCAGCTCCGGCCGCATGAATTGCGTGAACCACAGCACGAACAGCAGCCCGGCCTCCCAGAAGGAGAAGCGCATGTTGCCGAGAATCAGCATGGCCAGCAGCGATTGCAGGATCGTGAGCAGGATCTCCTGCTTCTGCACGCCATCGAACGGCAGCGCGGCGGGCGCGCCCACGCTGAGCGAGTAGACCAGGGGGATCATGGCGGCGAGCACCGTCCACTGGTTGATGTTGCTCGACACCATGTTCATGAGCGCCATGGGGGCGCTGCTCACCTTGCGGGCCCAGTAGAAGGCGCTCACCTTCTCCGGGAACTCGGAGAGGAAGGGGGCGACCCACTGGACGAAGACGAAATCGCTGACGCCGAAAACCACGGCGAGCGCCAGCATCGACTCGAGAAACGGATGCGCCGTGAAATAGAGGAGAGTGCCGCCGGCGGCGAAGAGCCCGGCCAGGGCCGTCCAGCGCAGCGCTCCCTGGAGGCGCAGGACCAGGCGGGATACCCGGGCGACGTCCTCCACCGCGTCCTCTTTCTTTGGCGGGAGGCGCCACAATACCGCCAGATAGGCGAGGTACATCGAGGTGAGGATGGCGCCGTCGATCAGGGAGAGAGAGCCCTTCGCCCAGATCCAGAAGAAGTAGAGGAGGGGCGGGAACAACCCCACGACTTCGACGGCATGCTCGTCATCCAGGTCGATCTCGGCCCAGGTGTGGCGGCGGCCGCTGCGGAACGCGGAGAAAGCGGCCACGAAGTAGATCATGGGCCAGCCCAGGCCGATGAGCAGCCGGATCGCGCCCGTGAGGTTGGCGATCGCGAGGTGGGTGCGGGTCGGGTCCTTTCCGGCCTCCCAGACGATCACTGCCTCGACGGCGAATTCGGGCAGCGTCTGGAGCCAGGCGAGGATCGCCAGCGCCAGGCCCTGGCTGATCAGGAACTGCGCGGCTTCGGCCGCCCAGGCCACCAGGAAGGCGGAGGCCAGGATCGAGGGGAAGGTCCACAGCGCCGACCACGCGCCTGCCGTCAAGCGGGCGAGAGTGCTCGCGAACAGGACGAACCGCAGAAACAATCGCCCTCTGCTGTCGAGTTGGATGAGCGGCCGCGCCGCCGGCCCGGGCAAGATAGACCGCGTGCGGCGCCCCCTCAAGGAGCGGCGAGCCGGAGGTGACCATGTCCCGGGTGCGGGTGACGCGCCGCGTTCATTTCAGCGCGGCGCACCGGCTGGTGCGCGAGGACTGGAGCGCGGAGAAGAACCGTCGCGTGTTCGGGCCGTGCGCGAGCCCCAACTGGCACGGCCACAACTACGAGCTGGACGTCACGGTGGAGGGAGAGGTCGATCCGGAGACCGGGTTCGTCTTCGACCTGAAGCAGCTCAAGGAGCTGGTCGAGGGAAGGGTCGTGCAGGACCTCGACCACCGCAATGTGAACCTGGACGTGCCGTGGCTGCAGGGGATCAATCCCACCGCGGAGAACATGGTGCTGCGCATGTGGGAGCGGCTGAAGGATTCCTTGCCGGAAGGCGTACGGCTGGTGAAGCTGGTGCTGTGGGAGACGCCGAGGAATTATGTGGAGTACACGGGCGATTGAAGACACGCGCCCGTATAACAGGTGAGACGAGTATGAGCGCTGCGCGCAAAGACGACGTGCCCACTCCCCGCGAGGCCCGCCTGGACGACGTCGCGTTCCACGAGCTCGTACGGGAGATGCTCCGGCGTCTGGGGGAGGATGGCGGGCGTCAGGGCTTGCTCAGGACGCCGGAGCGCGTGGAGAAGAGCCTGAAGTGGCTGACGCGCGGCTACCGCATGTCCGTGGAGCAGGTGATCGGGGATGCGGTTTTCGACGAGGAGCACCACAACATGGTCCTGATCAAGGACGTCGAGATGTACTCGCTGTGCGAGCACCACATGCTGCCGTTCTTCGGCAAGGTGCATCTGGCGTACATCCCGAACGGCCGCATCGTGGGGCTGTCGAAGCTGCCCCGGATCGTGGAGGTGTTCGCGCGCCGCCTGCAGGTGCAGGAGCGGATGACGGAGCAGATCGCGCAGGCGGTGTGGGACGTGCTCCAGCCGCTGGGGGTCGGCGTCATCTGCGAGGCCTACCACCTGTGCATGATGATGCGCGGCGTGGAGAAGCAGAACTCGAAGGCGATCACCAGCGCCATGCGAGGCGTGTTCCTCGAGGATCTGCGCACGCGCGAGGAATTCTTGCGGCTGTGCATGGTGCATGGCATCGTTTCCTGAGACCGGTTCCCTCGCGGGGCGCCGTATGGGTCGCGGTCACGCGCCCGTCCGAGGTGGACGTGCGCACGATCGCGCTGGACCGGACCTGATCATGTTCGTCATCAGCGTGCAGAGCCACTACGACGCGGCGCATTACCTGCGAAGCTACCGGGGCAAGTGCGAGCGGCTGCACGGCCATCGCTACGTGGTCGAAGTGGCGCTGGCGACGGAGTCGCTCGGCGCGGGCGGACTGGCGTTCGACTTCGTCGAAGTGAAGCGGCACCTGCGGGAGCTGACCGACCGCTTCGATCACACGAACCTCAACGACCTGCCTCCCTTCACGGACCTGGAGCCGTCGGCGGAGAATCAGGCGCGCTACTTCTACGAGGAGCTGAAGAAGCGCCTGCCCGCTCCCATGGCCGAGGCGCTGCTGTACGCGCGGGTGTGGGAGACGCCCACGGCCTGGGCGCAGTACTCCGAAAAACCTTTTTCCGTTTGAAGACCGCCACGTTGCCGTTTCTGTTCCTCGTGGGCGCGTGCACGGGGCGCGCGCCCGCGCCGGAACCGCTCCCGCCGTTGCCCGATCCGAGCGGCTGGGGCACGCATGTGCTGGTGGAGGCGCGTGCGCCGGACGGGGCGGTCTGGGTCGGCAGCTATGGCGCGGGCATCTAAGTGCTGCGCGCCGGAGCGGCGGCATGGGAACGGATCGCGGCGGGCGACGATTCCAGCGCGCTCTCCTGGGACTTCGTCAACGCCTTCGCCTTCCCACGGGACGGCTCGATCTGGTACGGCACGGTCGGGAACGGCTTCGGCCGCTCGGCCGATGGCGGGCGCACGTGGCGGCATCTCGCGGAGGATGCCGGTCTGCCGCGTGCGCGCGTGCGGCAGGTGGCGGCCCGACCGGACGGCTCCGTTTGGGTAACGACCGAGGAGCGCATCTACGGAAGGCGCGCGGGCGCGCGCGTGTTCGAGGCGATGCCCGTCGTCGAGCTCGCCGGAGCGCGTGCGGCGTGGCGATGTGATCGCGCGCGCAGGCAACAGCGGCCGCGCCACGAACGACCATCTGCACCTGGAGGTGCACGTGGCGCCGACGCGTGACTCCGCACAGATCATCCATGCGGACGTGCATTTTCCGCCGTACACGGTGAATCCGCAGCTCTGGCTCGAGCCGCTGGCGGGTATGGGCATCGTGGCCGGGCGGGTGCTGGACGCCGAGGGCCGGCCCGTGGCCGGCGCGCGCGTGTACGGGCTGCGGCTGCCGCAGCCGGAGGAGACGCCGTTTTCCTTCGCCGAGACGTACCTGGAGCGTGCGCACCCGGATCCTGCGTACGGCGAGCACTTTGCCGTCGGCGACGTCCCCGAGGGCACGTACGTGGTCGGCGCCGACGTGGCGGGCGTGCGCGTGTTCCGTCGCGTCGAGGTGCGGGCCGGGATGCTGACGTTCGTCGAGCTGCGCCCCGACTGAGGCGTCGTGCATCTGCTGCTCACGGATCTCCTGATCTGCCCGCGCTGCGCCACCGAGCACGGCCTCGTGCTGCTCGCCGAACGGTTGAGCGAACGGCGCGTGCTCGAAGGCTGGCTGGGCTGCCCGGTCTGCCGCGAGAGGTATCCGGTGCGGCGCGGCTTCGCCGATCTGCGCGTCGAGGCGCACGGGCTGCCGGAGAAGCCAGCGCCGGCGCCCGGAACGCCGGATGTGGCGTTCCGGCTGGCCGCGTTGCTCGGCATCCACGCGGGACCGGCGTTCGCGCTCATGGCCGGCCGGGCCTCCTTTCTCGCGCCCCGGATCGCCGCGCTGGTCGAGCAGCTCGAGGTCGTGGCAGCGGCCGCCGAGCTCGCCGGCTGGGACGAACAGCCGGGCGTGAGCCGGATCGCCGCTGGCGACCGGCTGCCGTTCTTCTCGCGCCGGCTGCACGCCGTGGCGCTGGCGGATGCGGCGGCCACGTCCCTGCTCGAGGAGGGGGCTCGCGTGCTCGCGCCGCCGGGCCGGCTCGTGCTGGACGGTGCGCCGGCCGACGCCGAGTTACGCCTGGCACGTGCGGGACTCCGGCCGATCCTGCGGCAGGACGAGCTCGTGGTGGCCGAGCGAGCGTAGGCCGGCGACCGGCAGCTTGATGCGCGGCCCGACGGCGCCTATTTTTTGGCGAATCCGAGCCTCGCTCGGGCCCCGTCCCTCCCTCTCCGAACCGCCTCGCCCATGGGCTTTTGGAAAAAGCTGTTCAAAGACGGCAGTGAGGAAGAACGGGTCGACTACTATCAGGAGGGGCTCGAGCTCCTGAAGGTCGGCAAATACCACGAAGCCGTGACCTCCTTTCGCCTCGCGCTCCGGGAGACGCCGGCGGATGCCGCGATCCTGCAGCAGATCGCGATCGCGTATACCCGCATTGGCATGACGGACGAGGCGATCCGCACCTACCGCAGCGTGCTGCAGAAGGATGCGCAGGCCGCCGGCGCGCACTACGGCCTGGCGTTCCTGCTGCTGCGCGAGGGGCAGGCGGCCGAGGCGGCGGACCACCTGCGCGCGTTCCTCGCCGCGCCGCCCCCGGGCGCCGAGGCGCAGCAGCACATCGAGCACGCGCAGCGCACGCTCGCCGAGCTGACCGGCGGCGCGCCGGCGGGCGGGAGCGACTGAATGCCGGATGTGACGGTCACACTCCGCTGGACGGGAGCGGGCCTCGTCTTCGAGGGGGGTGCCGAGGGCCCTCCCAGCCTGCGCATCGATGGCGACGGCGGCGTCGCGCCGTCCCCGGTGCAGACGCTGCTCGTCGCGCTGTGCGGCTGCACGGCCGCCGACGTGGTCGAGATCCTGGGCAAGATGCGCGTGCCGTTGCAGGCCCTGGAGGTGCGGGTCGAGGGCGACCGCCGCGCGGATCCTCCCAGACGGTTTACGCGGCTGCGCATCGTGTACGCGGCCAGGGGCGTCGCCGCGGCCGACCAGGACAAGCTGCGCCGCGCCGTAGCGCTCTCGCACGAGAAGTACTGCAGCGTCCTGCACACGCTCCGCCCCGATCTGGAAATCGGCACGGAGACCCTCTCCGGCTGAGCGGCTCTCCCCTCGAACCCAACCGTCCCGGAAGGAGCGGCATGGAGTCCCGTCCCGCGACCCGGAATTACGTTGCCAACCCCGCCGCGCTGCCGTCCGGCACGCTCGTCGGGCTCTTCTTCGAGGCCATCGCACGCCAGAAGGCCGATGCGCTGCGAGGGAAGGTCGGTGACGAGTGGCGCTCCTGGTCGCATGCGGAGATCGAGGAGCACGTGCGCGCTCTCGCCTTCGCCCTGGAAGCGCTCGGCGTGCGGCGGGGCGATCGCGTGGCCATCCTTTCCGAGAACCGGCCCGAGTGGGCGCTCGCCGATTTCGCGACCCTCTGCCTCGGCGCCCTCGATGTGCCGGTCTACGCAACGCTGCCCGCGAATCAGATCGTCCATGTCCTGAAGGACTCGGGCGCGCGCGTGGTCTTCGCCTCGACCGCGGAGCAGCTCGAGAAGGTACGCGGGGTCTGGCCCGAGCTGCCCGCGCTCGAGATGGCCGTCGTGTTCGACGACGTCGGCACCGAGGACGCGCGCGTGCTCTCGCTCGCGCGCGTGCTCGAGCTCGGCCGGCGGGACGCGGCGGCCGACGCGGCGGCCACGTTCCGGCAGCGTGCGCTCTCGGCCCGGCCCGACGAGGTGGCCACGATTCTGTACACCTCGGGCACGACCGGGCAGCCGAAGGGCGTCCTGCTGACGCACCAGAACCTGTACTCGAACGTGCGGGCGGTGGAGGAGCTGCTGCCGATCGGGGAGCACGATGTCGCGCTGAGTTTCGCGCCGCTCTCGCACGTGCTGGAGCGGCTGGTCGACTACTTCTACTTCCTGAAGGGCTGCACCATCGCGTACGTGCGCTCCTTCGATCTCATCCCCCAGGCGTTGCAGGAAGTCCGGCCCACCATCATTGTGTCGACGCCGCGGCTCTACGAGAAGATGTACGCCCGCGTCATGGGGCAGGGTGGACCCAAGAGGGTCCTGGTGCGCTGGGCTCGTGCGGTGGCGGCGGCCTGGGTCGAGGCCAAGCTCGCCGGAAGACGGATCGCGCCCTGGTTGGCGCTGGCGTACGCGGCGGCCGACAGGCTCGTGTTCCGGAAGCTGCGGGCCAGAACGGGGGGGCGGCTGCGTTATTCGGTCGCGGGCGGCGCGCCCCTGAACGAGGCCATCGCGAAGTTCTTCTACGGCGCCGGCATCCTGATTCTGGAAGGGTACGGGCTGACGGAGACGTCGCCCGTCACGAACGTGAACACGCCGTCGGACTTCCGGTTCGGCACGGTCGGCAAACCGGTCCCCGGCACGGAGATCATGATCGCGCCGGATGGCGAGGTCCTGATCCGGGGCCCGCAGGTGATGAAGGGGTACTACAATTTGCCGGATGCCACGCGCGAGGCCATCGACCCGGAGGGGTGGTTCCATACGGGCGACATCGGAGAAGTCGACGCCGAAGGCTTCCTGCGGATCACGGATCGCAAGAAGAACCTGATCGTGACGGCGGGCGGCAAGAACATCGCGCCCGCGCCGATCGAGCAGCGCGTGACGAGCAACCGCTTCGTGGCCGAGGCGGTCATGATCGGCGACCGGCGGCCCTATCCGGTGCTGCTCGTGGTGCCCAACTTCGACACGCTCGGTGCGTGGGCGAGCGAAAAAGGCATCAGCGCGCGGACTCCGGCGGCGCTGATCGAGGATGAGCGGGTGAAGGAGAAGCTGGCGGCCGAGGTCTTCGGCGTGCTCCAGGGCCTCGCCCGCTTCGAGACGCCGAAGCGGATCGCGTTGCTGGCGGAGGAATTGTCGATCGAGCGCGGCGAGTTGACGCCGACGCTCAAGGTGCGGCGGCGCGTGGTGGAGGATCACCACCGCGAGCTGATCGAGTCGCTGTACGCCGATCACGAGAGGGCGGTCGCGGACGGACGATGAGCGGGAGCGAAGCGCGCGTCGTACTGATGACGGCGCCCAATGCGCAGGTCGCGGAGTCGCTGGTTCGGGCCCTGGTGGAGGAGGCGCTGGTGGCCTGCGGCAACATCGTCCCCGGCCTCACGTCCATCTACCGCTGGCAGGGCGCCGTGCAGTGCGATGCCGAGGTCATGGTAGTGCTGAAGACGACTGCGGCGGCGGTGCCGCGGCTGCTGGAGCGCGTCCCCGAGCTGCACCCGTATGAAGTTCCCGAGCTGCTCGTCCTCCCGGTCCAGGCGGGTCTGGAGAAGTACCTGCGCTGGGTGAGCGAGAGCGTGAGCTGACGGATTCGAGGGAGGGGATCGTGGGCAGGAGACGCAGGGGCAGGATCCGGGCGATCGAGCCACGCGTCGCGCCGCCGGCGGCGCCGGAAGGAGCGGCGGCGATTGGCGAGCCGCCGGCCGAGGCGACCGAGCAGATGATGCCGGAGCCCGACGCCGTCCGCTTTCCGCCCGAGCTCGCACAGATGCCTGTGTTCGTGCTCGAGGCGCCGCGGGCGCCGGGCGTGCCTGCGGCTGCGCTGCACGACGTGCTGGATGCGGTCGAGGACGATGCTCCCCGCGCTGGCGCTTCCGATCTCGCGGCAAACAGGGCGGAGGATCGCGCCCCGGAGGCCGACGCGATCGCTGAGGACGCCCGGCCGCCCGCCCGATTCGCCCTGGTGGCGGAGGACGCGCTGGCGGGAGAGGAGCCGGCGTCGTCGCCCGGATCGGCATTGACCGAGCCGGCCGAGTCCGCCGCGCCGGGCGAGTCCGCCGCGCCGGACGCCGCGGCCGAGGAGGCGCCGGCGCCGCCGCCGCCGGAAGACGGGCGGCTGGCCCGGGCCCGCGAGCTGGAGCAGCAGGGCGATGTGGAGGGCGCGATCGCGCTCTACCGCGAGGTGCTGCAGGACCTGCCGAACCACCTGAAGGCGCGCAATAACCTCGGCGTGCTCTTCGATCGCCGGGGAGAGTACGCGCTCGCGCTCGAACAGTACGAGGCGGCGCGCGCGACCGATCCGGACAACGTGGAGGTCCTGCTCAATCTCGGGGCGGTGCTGGGCGCGCTCGGCCGCTTCGAGCAGGCGGAGCGCGAGCTGCGGCGTGCGCAGCGGCTCGATCCGGAACGCGCGGACGTGCACGCCAATCTCGGCATCCTGTGCTTCAAGCGCGGCCTGTACGCGCAGGCGGACCTGGAGCTCAAGCGCGCGATCGAGCTGGCCCCGGACCACGCCGCGGCGTATTTCTACCGCGGGGAAGCGCTGAATATCCTGGGACGGGTGGACGAGGCGCTGGGCATGCTCGAGCGCGCCTCGCAGCTCCAGCCACGCAACCCGAAGGCGTACTATACCATGGGCATCCTGTACGACAAGAAGAACCTGCGGCAGCAGGCCCAGGCCATGTACAGGAAAGCGCGCGAGGTCGGCCGGCCGTGATCGAGGTTCGCCTCGGCGAGCTGGCCGCGACCGATGCGGCGGCGTTGCTGCGTCCCGTGGCCGCGGATTGGACCGCCGTCACTCCCGCGATGCGCCGGCTCGAGCTGGCCGCCGGCACGGAGCTCGAAGAGCAATGCCGCCGGCTGGGCGAGCTGCCCGTCGGCTCCGCCGCGATCACGGGCGCGGGCGAGCTCGCGGCGGAGTACATGGTGCACGTCGTGGTGCATTCGCAGGAGGAGCCGGTCAGCCGGGCGAAGATCCGGCTCGGCCTCCTGAACGGCCTGCGCCGTCTGACCGAGTGGTCGATCGAGAGCGTCGCCATGGCGCCGCTGGGCACGGGCGCGGGCAATCTGGACGCGGAGACCTCGGCCGAGATCATGATCCCGCTGCTGCTGGAGCGCCGCACCTCTCCCTATCCCGCGCGCGTCGTGCTGGTCGTGGACAGCGAGTACGAGCGCCAGGCCTTCGAGAAGGCGCTGCGTCGACATCTGCCCGCCGGGATTCCGTGAGCCGCTCCGCCGGGCGCCGCGCGCTGGCCGCCGGCATTCTCGCCGTCTGGGCCGGCCTGGTGGCGCTGCACGTCCGCCGTGAATACTTCAAGCCGCTGGCGACGCGGCTCGCGGAGGGCTCGCGCGCGCTCGCGCCCGGCTCGCAGTTCTACGTGGTGCGCATGAACGGCCGGCCGATCGGCATGGCGACCTCGCGGCTGGACACGGTGCCGGAGGGCTTCGCCTTCGAGGACGTGCTGACGGTGGATGTGCCCGCGCTCGATACCTTCCACAGCGCCGTGGCCCGAACGCGCCTGCAGCTGGGGCGCGCGCTGCAGCTGCGGAACTTCGACTTCGAGCTGCGGTCGGAGGTCGGCGAATTCTCGGTGCGAGGCGAGACGCGCGGCGATTCGGTGCTCGAGCTCGAGGTGGGCGCGGGCGGCGGCGCCCAGCACAGCCGGATCCGCATGGAGGAGGGCTTTTCGCTCGCAACCGCGCTGCCGCTTCGCCTGGCTGCGGCTGGTCAGCTGCGCGTGGGCGGCGAGTACAGCGCGCGGCTCTTCGATCCTTCCGTGCTGGCCACGCGGGACGTGACGGTGCGCGTCACGGGCCGCGATACGCTGATCGTGGCGGACAGCGCCGAGTACGACACGCTGCGCGCGCAGTGGCATGCGGTGGCCTACGATACGGTTCCAGCCTGGCGCATCGAGGAGAGCTACGGCGGCATCGCAGTGGAGAGCTGGCTGGACGAGGATGGCCGGGTCGTGCGCGCCTCCAGCCCGCTCGGCTTTGTGCTGGAGCGCGAGCCGTTCGAGATCGCGCGCGCCGATTGGCTGGCCGGCCGGGCGGATCGCGCCTTCGCGCAGGGGTACGGCGGCATCATCGAGGGGACCGCCATCGCCTCCAACGTGGACCTGGACGCGCTCGAGCAGGTCAATCGCCTCGCGGTGCGGCTGCTGGATGTCGATCTGGTCGGCTTCGACCTGGAGGGCGGCCGCCAGCGCCTCCATGGCGACACGCTCTTCATCGAGCGCGAGGCGCCGGGCGCGCTCGCGCCGGCGTATCGCCTCCCCTACCGCGGCCGCGGCGAGCCGATGCAGGAGCTCGAGGCGACGCCGCTGATCCAGGCCGCCGATCCCCAGATCGCGCGCGTGGCCCGCCGCGCCGGCGGCGGGACCGACGACCCGCTCGTGGCGGCGCAGCGGCTGCACGAGTGGGTCTACCGCTTCCTGGAAAAGGACATCGCGCTCAGTATCCCCAGCGCGATCCAGGTGCTCGAGGCAGGGAAGGGCGACTGCAACGAGCACACGGTGCTCTATGTCGCGCTCGCACGGGCGCTCGGGCTGCCCGCCCGCACCGCCGTTGGCCTCGTGCACGTGCGCGGCCGCTTCTACTACCACGCCTGGCCCGAGGTCTGGCTCGGCCGCTGGGTCGCGGTCGACCCGACGCTCGGGCAGTTCCCCGCCGACGCGTCGCACCTGCGCTTTCTGGTCGGAGGCCTGGCGCGGCAGATCGAATTGATCCGCATCATCGGGAGGTTGAGGCTGGAAGTCGTCGTATGATCCGCCTCGAAGCTTTGACGAAGAGTTATGGCCGCTTCACGGCCGTGCAGCCGCTGGACCTGGAGATCGGGAGCGGCGAGTTGTTCGGCTTCCTGGGACCGAACGGCGCCGGAAAGACGACGACGATCCGCATGATCGTGGGCGTGCTGCGTCCCACGGCCGGCCGCGTGCTCGTGGCCGGGCACGACGTCTTCGCGGAGCCGCGGGAGGCGAAACGGCGCATCGGTTACATCCCGGACCGCCCCTACCTGTACGAGAAGTTGAGCGGCGCGGAGTTCCTGCGCTTCGTCGGAGGGCTGTGGGGGCGCGATGGCCGGGAGGCGGAGCGCCGCGCGGACCAGCTGCTGGACCTGTTCGAGCTGGCGCGGTGGAAGGATACCCTGATCGAGAGCTACAGCCAGGGCATGCGGCAGAAGATCCTGATCAGCTCCGCGCTCGTGCACTCGCCCGAGGTCATCGTGGTGGACGAGCCGATGATCGGGCTGGACCCCAAGGGCGCTCGCTTGATCAAGGACTTGCTGCGGACGTTCGTCGCGCACGGCGGCACGGTGTTCCTCTCCACGCATACGCTGGCGATCGCGGAGGCGCTGTGCGATCGCATCGCCATCCTGCACGAGGGCCGCATCCGCGCCATCGGCACCATGGACGAGCTGCGGCGCGAGGCGGCGGCGGGCACGGCCGGGCTGGAGGATGTGTTCCTGAGGCTGACGCACGGCGAGAACGTGGCGGAGCTGGTCGCCGCGCTGCGTCAAAGCCAGTGATGCCTCTCCAGGCCGTCGTCGACCGCCCGACGCTCGCCGAGGTGCTCGCGCCCAAGCTGACGGCCGTCGGCCGGCGTGTGAGCGGCGCGGGCACGATCGTGCGTGGGGTCGTGCTCGGGGGTGTGGGGCTGCTTTTCTGGGGATTCCTGTTCGCGGTCATCTTCCGCTTGCTGCTCTACTTCAAGGGTGCACCCGGAATCGGGGAGGTGCTGGCGGCCAAGCTGCTCGGCCTGATTCTGCTCGGCTTCCTCTCGATCCTGCTGCTGTCGAACATCATCACCGCGCTGTCCGCTTTCTTCCTCGCGCCGGACCTCGAGCTGCTCCTGGCCTCGCCCGCGGACAGCTTCCGCGTCTACGCGGCGCGGTTGCTCGAGACGCTCGCCCATTCGTCCTGGATGGTGGTGCTGGTGCTGATCCCGATCCTGGTGGCGTACGGCTGGGTCTACGACGGCGGCTGGCTGTACCTGGGCGTGTGCGCGCTCGCGCTCACGGCGTTCCTGCTGCTGCCCGGCGTGGCGGGCGCCGCGCTCACGCTCGTGCTCGTCAACATCTTCCCGGCCCGGCGCGCTCGCGACCTGCTCGCGCTCATCGCGCTCTTCGGCGCGGCGGCGCTGGTGGTGCTGCTCCGGTTTGTGCGGCCCGAGCAGCTGGCCCGACCGGAGGGGTTCCGCGACCTGGTGGACTTCGTGGCCGTGCTCGAGGCGCCGAGCTCGGTGTGGCTGCCCAGCGAGTGGGCCGCGGACGCCATCATGGCGGCGCTGCGGGCGGGCGCGTCCGACCTCTTCCCGCTGGCGTTGCTGGTGAGCACGGCCGCCGCCTTCCTCGTGCTGGGCGCGTGGCTGCACGCGCGGCTGTACCCGGAAGGGTACAGCCGCGCGCAGGAGGGCGCGGAGCTGCGGGTCGGCGGCGAGCGCCGCCGGCCGCGGCTGGAGCGAGCGCTCGCGGCGGCGCCGGTCACGGTCCGCTCGCTGGTGGCGAAGGACATCCGCACGTTCTTCCGCGACACGACGCAGTGGTCGCAGCTCATCCTGCTCGCCGTGCTCGTGCTCGTGTATGTCTACAACGTGAAGGTGCTGCCGCTGTACACGGGCGAGCGCGTGGGCTTCTTCCTGATCAACGTGGTCGCATTCCTGAACCTGGGGCTGGCCGGCTTCGTGCTCGCTGCGATCTCGGCCCGCTTCCTGTTCCCGGCGGTGAGCCTGGAGGGGCGCACGCTCTGGCTGCTGCGCTCCTCCCCGCTCGACTTCCGGTCGCTGGTCTGGTGCAAGTACTGGGTGGGTGTCGTGCCGCTGCTCGTGCTCGCCTTCACGATCACGCTCGGCACGAACATCGTGCTGCGCGTGGGCGACTTCATGATGGTGCTGTCGCTCGTGACCATCACGGTCATGACCTTCGCCATCGCTTCGCTCGCCCTCGGCTTCGGCGCCCTCTTTCCCCGGTTCGAGACGGAGAACGCGGCCGAGATCTCGACCGGCTTCGGCGGACTGCTCTTCATGATGACGGCGACGGCGTACCTGGCCGCGGTCGTCGTGCTCGAGGCCTGGCCGGTGTACGCGTTCCTGCAGGGGCGCATGCGCGGCTTCCCGCTGGATGGCGAGCGGATGTTCGGCCTGGCGATCGGCTTCGGCCTGGCGCTCACGCTCTCGGCCGTCGCGATCGTGCTGCCGCTGCGGACGGCGGTCCGGCGCGTTGGCGAGCTCGACTGATGGCCGCGCCGGTCGAGCTCGCGGCCGACCTCGGGCCGGCGCTGCGCGCGGCGGCGGGCGCCGGCGAGCTCGTGCTCGCGCGCTTCGGCGTCGATCAGGTCGTGACGCAGAAAGGCCCGGACCAGCCGCTCACGGCCGCGGACCTTGAGGCGGACCGCGTGCTGCACGAGCTGCTCACGGCCGAGCGGCCGGAGTACGGCTGGCTGTCGGAGGAGACCGTGGACCGGCCGGACCGGCTCGTGCGGCCACGGGTATGGATCGTCGACCCGCTGGACGGCACGCGCTCGTTCGTTGAAGGCCGCCCGGAGTTCGCGATCTCCATCGGACTTTCGGACGCGGGCGCGGCGGTGCTCGGCGTCGTCTACAATCCGGCGACCGGCGAGGTGTACTGGGCGGTGCGGGGTGACGGCGCCTACGCCGGCAGACTGGCAGCCCCCGCGTCGGAGATCGCCGACCAGAGACGGATCCACGTGAGCGATCGGGCAGCCCGGGACCAGGCGGTGCTGCTCGCCTCGCGCAGCGAGCTCGCGGTCGGCGAGTTCGACCCGTTCCGGGACGGGTGGCGCGTGCAGCCGACCGGCAGCACGGCGTACAAGCTGGCGAAGGTCGCCGAGGGCGCGGGTGACGTGTTCCTCAGTCGCGGCCCCAAGAGCGAGTGGGACGTCTGCGCCGGCGCCCTGCTGGTCGAGGAAGCCGGCGGACGAGTCACGGACCTGAATGGCGCACCGCTGAGGTTCAATCGCGCCGACCCGTACGTCCACGGAATCCTGGCGGCCAACGGCCGGCTGCACGATCTTGTTCTGGGGCTGGTCGCGACGCTGCCGCCGCCGCCGCGGCTGCGGCGCGCGCGCGACCCGCTCCACCCGGGATGGAAGCAGGAATAGGAAGCTTGGTGTTCTACCTCGTGGGAGCGATTGCCGCGCTGGGGCTGGGCATCTATATCGGCCTGGGCATGCCCGGGTTGCCCGGCCCGCACGATCGCGTGCTGCCGCCGGGCAGGGCCCGGCGGCCACGCCGCAGGCATACACCACTCGACTGGTTGAGGCCCCCGCGCCGCTGAGATCGCGGTTGCTCGAGCCCGAACCCGCTATCGCCCCGGTCTTTCGCTTCCACCACCCCGTGGAGGTCCGCTTTCGCGACCTGGACCCCATGGGGCACGCGCATCATTCACTGCCGCTCGTCTACTTCGAGGAAGCGCGTGCCGCGTACTGGCGGCAGGTCGCCGGCCGCGCCACCGTCGCCGACATCGACTATATCCTGGCCGAAGCCACGGTGCGGTTCCACGCGCGCATCACGTTCCCGGCGAAGCTCGAGGTGGCCGCGCGCGTGAGCCGGCTCGGTGAAAAGAGCTTCACGATGGAGTACCAGCTGCGCGATGCCGCGCACCGGCTGCTGGCCAGCGGCCGGACCGTGCAGATCCTGTACGATTACGCGCAGGCGACGTCGAAGCCGATTCCGCCGGAGGTGCGGCAGCGTATCGAGGGTTTCGAGGGTTCGCAACCGCCAACCTGAGAGGGGCCAATGCTCGCGCACACGCACGAAGATTGTACGGGTCACTGGCGCCTGCACCAGAACGCCCTGACCTGCTCCAGGTGCGGGCGTTCCCATCCGGCCACTCCCCGGAATCGCATCGCCGCCATGGAGGAGAACCTGGCGGGGAGCATGCTGCGTCGCGCGGCCGAGCGCGGTGCGGCTCAGCTCGCGCGCAGACCGCGACCGTGAACGCGCGCCGGCACGGAGCGCCACCGGGTCGCGCGATCCGAGAGAAGGAGGTGACCGTGAACCGGAGACGAAGTTCGGCAGGCTCGCGGCGTCGGCTCGCCGCGACCCTGGTCGGGAGCGCCGCCGTCGCACTGTCGATCGGCGCGGGGTGCGCGGCGCGGGCCGCCGGGCCGGAGCGCGCCAGCGCCTCCGACTCGGCCGCAGTCGTCACCACCGCGCTGGCGTTTCACCAGTTCCTGATGGAGGGCGACAGCGCCGGCATCGCGGACCTGCTGACCGCCGATGCGGTCATCCTGGAAAGTGGAGGGTTCGAGACGCGAGCGGATTACCTGGGCGGGCATCTGCGCAGCGACATCGAGTTTGCGCAGGCGATCCCATTGGAGGCGGAGCCGACCAGGGTCGAGGTTCGCCGCGACGTCGCCTGGGTGGTCTCGACCTGGACCGCGCAGGGGCTGTTCCGGGGCCGGCAGGTAAACTCGGATGTGGCCGAGCTCATGGTTCTGACGCGCGAGCGCGCGGGCTGGATGATCGCGGCGATTCACTGGTCGACGCGGCGAAAATGAGTTTACAGTCGACAGTTCACAGTTGACAGTTCGTCCCGGGCGTCCCGACTGTCAACTGTCAACTGTCAACTGTCAACTACTGCCGGCGCCCTCAAAGTATCAGGTTCAACACGGCCGCGATCAAGCCGACGAACCCTCCGAGCACGTACCCCAGCCGCACGATGAGCCGCAGCTCGCGCTCGGTAACGCCGCGGATCAGCGCCTCGAGCTGCGCCGTCGGGTATTCCAGGATCTTCTGCTCGACGCGTGCCGCGATGTTCATCCGCTGCGCGATGGGCGGGACCTGCTCCTGCAGCCAGCCCCAGAGCGGCTCGGCGAGCGCGCGTCGCAGGCGCGCGGGCGCGTCGGCCGGCAGGAAATCGGCCGGTCTGCCGATCGGTCGATCGAGCACGCGCGCGACCAGGCGCGCGGCGGCCTCCCGGTAGACGGCCCGCGCGCGCTCGCTGCGCGCCGCTGCGACGGCCGCGTCGGCCAGTGCCTCGGGCGGCAGGCGGCGGAAGAGATCGCCCCAGGTCCGACGCTCGGCGGCATCGAGCGTGGCGCGCAATTTTGCGAGCAGAAACCCACGCGTGTGCGGGTCGCGCGCGAGCACGAGCGCCCAGCCCACCACCGTTTCCTTCGCCTGCTCGAGCGCCGGGTCGCCCGCGCGGCCGAGCACGCTCGTCACCGGCCGCCGCAGGAAGTCGACGATGGCGTCGTTTACGTTCCGGGCCATGGCGTCGCGCACGGCCGGATCCTGGAGCATCTCCGAGAGCTGCCGGGCTCCCTCCCGCTCGATGGCCTGGAGCACCCGCTCGACCGTGTCGGGCGTGATCACCAGCGCGGCGATCACGCGCTGGTAGAAGTTGAGATCGCGCAGGAAGCGGCGCAGGATTCCGTCCAGCACCTCGAGCAGCCGCTCGCGCGCGGCGGGATCCTCCAGCAGGCGCGCCAGCCGCTCGAGCGCCAGCGGCAGGTACCCGGCGATGGCGCGCTCGACCGCCGCCACCAGCCCGACGGGGAGCAGCTCCTCGAAGGTGCGCTGCGGCTCGAGCAGTCGCGCGGCTGCGCCGTCCGCGTACTCGCGTACGGCTCGCTCGAAGCCCGGGCCGTCCACCGCCTCCGTAATCCAGCGATCCGCCGCCGCGGCCAGCGCCGCCTCCCGCTCCGGCGTCAGCAGCTCGCCGACCGGTTGCTCGTGCAGCTCGGTGGCGAGCGCGTCCGCCCAGCGGTGGGCCGCAGCGCGAAACTCCTCGCTCTCGAGATGGCGATCGAGTCGGGCGACGAGCTGCTCGGCGGCATCCTCCAGCACCCCGCGCAGCTCGTCGGTGAGGCCGGGCGGCAGCAGCTCGCGCAACGGGCCGCGCTCGCGCTCGAGCGCGGCCGCGAGGAACGCGGCCAGGCGCTCGTCGAAGGCTGCGCGGAACGACGGCTCGCGTACCGTCCGCGCCAGGTCTTCGGCGGTGAGCAAGCGGGTGCCTACGGTTCGGCCGATCGCGGCCGCGAGCCGCGCCTTGCTCTTGGGGATGGCGCCCTGCAGCCGCGACCACGAGCGGCCGAGCGCGCGCGGCGGCTCGTACGGGTGGAACAGCATCCAGATGGCGAGCGAGTTGGTGAGCCCGCCGGCCAGCGCTCCGAAGAGCACGGTCAGCGCCGCCTGCGCGCCTTGCACCGCCGGCTACTTCTTGGCCGCGCGGGGCGTGCGCTGCTGCGGTGTGCGCACCTCCTTGGCGGCCTTCGGCCGCTTGCGAGCCGCTGCCTTGGGCGCGGGCGCTTCGGCGGGAACCACGACCTCCCCCGGCACGAGCTCGGAGGGACCGGAGGCGAGCAGCGCGAGCCGGACCACGTCATCCATGCGGTCCACGAACTCGAAGCGGATCTTCTCGCGCACGTCGCTCGGGACGTCGCGCAGGTCGCGCTCGTTGCCGCGCGGCAGGATCACGTGGCGCAGGCCCGCGCGATAGGCGGCCAGCACCTTCTCCTTCACGCCGCCGATCTCCAGCACCTTGCCGCGCAACGTGACTTCGCCCGTCATGGCCATGTCGTGCCGCACGGAGCGATTCGAGAGCGTGGACGCGATCGCGAGCGTGACCGCGATCCCGGCCGAGGGCCCGTCCTTCGGGATGGCGCCGACGGGGAAGTGGACGTGCACGTCGGCGTCCCGGAACACCTCCTCCGGGATGCCCAGCGCGTCGCTCCGGCTGCGCACGTACGAGTACGCCGCGTTCACGGATTCGCGCATCACGTCGCCCAGCAGGCCGGTGATGATGAGCCGGCCCGAGCCGGGCATGCGCAGCGCTTCGATGAACATCAGCTCGCCTCCGGCGGCCGTCCACGCCAGCCCGGTCACCACGCCGATCTCGGGCGCGATCTCGGCCGCGGTCGCGATATAGCGCGGCAGCCCCAGGATCGCCTCGACCCTCTCGGGTGTGACGGCCCACCCCTCCAGGTCGCCCTGCGCCTTGGCGCGGGCGCGCGTGCGCAGCAGCGTGGCCAGGTTGCGGCTCATCATGCCGAGGCCGGCATCGCGCGAGTAATTGCGGGCGAGGTAGAACAGGGCGGCATCGTCGAAGTCGATGTCCTCGAGTCCCAGGCCGTGCTCCGCCACCATGCGGGGGAGCATGCGCTCGCGCACGATCGCGACCTTTTCCTCCGGCGTGTAGCCGGCGATGCGGATCTCGACCATCAGCTCGCGCAGGTCCCGAGGCACGCGATAGAAGTCCTGCGCGGTCGCGAGGAAGAGCGTATCGGTCAGATCGAACGGCAGATCCAGGTAGCGGTCCACGAAGGTGGCGCGGCTCTCCCAATCGAGCGCTTCCTCCATCGCCTCGATGGGATCGCCGTCCACCTTGCCCAGCCCGATTTCATCCATCTCCTCCAGCAGGAAGACCGGGTCGCGCACGCCCACATCCCGCAGCGCGCCCAGGATCTTGCCGGGGTGTGCGCCCGTACGGGTGCGGCGCGTCCCGATGAGCTGGGACTCGCCCCGGCCGCCCAGCTCGAGGCGGGCCAGCGGCCGGCCCAGGCCGCGCGCCAGGGCGACGGCCATGGAGGTCTTGCCGGAATCGGGCGGGCCGACCAGGCAGGGGATCGGGCCGCGCAGATCGCCGCGCAGCTTGGCGACGGCGAGATAGTCGAGCAGCCGCTCCTTCGGCTCGTCCAGTCCGAGGTGCTCGTCATCCATGGCCTTTTGCACGGCGGCGAGATCGATCGCCTCCGGCACGCCGGTCGCGCGTTGCCCCCAGGGAATGTGCAGCACCCAGTCGAGATAGCTGCGGATGTCGCTGGCCTCGATGCCGGTCGCGCCGATCGCGCGCAGCCGCTCGACCTCGGAGCGGGCTTGTGCCGCGACGCGGGTGGGGAGATCGGCCGCGTCGATGCGGCGGATCAGCTCGATGGCCTCGCGCTCCGCCGGGTCCACTTCGCCCAGCTCGGCCTGCAGCAGCTTGATCTTGTGGCGCAGGTTGGCGGCATGCTCGAACGGGCTCACGGCCGCCTGCACTTCCGGCTTCGGCTCCGCCTCCGCGCTCTCCTCGACCTGACGCACGCGCCGGAGATGACCCTCCAGCTCCTCCAGGATGTAGGTCAGCCGCTGCTTCAGGTCGAGGCGCTGGACCACCTCGTCCTTGCTCGCCACGCTGAAGTTGGCCATGGTGGCGACCAGGTCGGCGAAGCGGCCGGGATCGGTGACGTTCATGCGCACGATAGCCGGCACCTCGCGCGAGATGCGCTCGACCTCCTCGGCCAGCGCCTCGAGCGCCGTCAGGACGCGCGCGATCAGATCCTCCGCCACGTCATCCGGGATCGGCAGCTCCTCGACCGCCTCCACGCCCGTCGTGAAGTAGCCGCCGACCGGCTCCACGTTCTTCAGCCGGACGCGCTGGATGCCCTGGATCGTCGCCTGGATCGTCCCGCCCGGCAGGTTCAGGCGGTCGGACAGGCGGGCGACGACGCCGATCTTCTCCAGCGAGCGGGGCTCGATGGGCTCGTCCGGCCCGCCGGGTGCGACCGCCAGCGCGACCAGCAGCACGTCCTCCGGGTATGCCGCCAGCATCTCCAGCGTCGGCTGCATGCCGATCTGGACGCCGATGACGCCGAGCGGGTACACGATGGTGCTGCGCAGCGGCATCACCGGCAGCCGCTCGGGGAGCTCGAGCTCGGGATGGCTGGGCCTCATGGCGCTCACAGGATCCGATCGTACAGAGCCGACGCCGCCCGCGCCAGTTCCTCCCAGATGGCGGGGCCGTCCGCGCAGAGCAAGCGCCGGTCGCGGACCAGCCACCGGCCCGCGACCATGACATCGGTCACGTCCTGCCCGGTGGCGGCGTAGACCAGGTTCGCCGCCACGTTGGAGTAGCCATCGCGGTGCACCAGCGGCTGGAGCCGCGGGTTGTGCGCGTCGAGCAGGACGAGGTCCGCGGACCACCCCTCGACCAGCGCGCCGTGCTCGCCCCAGCCGCCCAGGGCGCGGGCGCCGTCGGCGGTCGCCATGCGCAGGATGCGCTCGGCCGGCATGGCATCGGCGCCGAAGCGCAGCTTCTGCAGCAGGCCGAGGTGCCGCATCTCGCCGAACAGATCGTTCGAGTTGTTGCACACCGCCGAGTCGGTCCCGAGCGCCACCGGGACGCCGCGCTCGACGTAGTCCACGATGGGAGCAATGCCGTCGGCGAGCTTCATCTCTGCCGAAGGCGAGCTGATGATCGGCACGCCCCGGCGGGCGAGCAGCGCCCGCTCCTCGTCGTCGACGTAGAGCGCGTGGGAAAGCAGCATGCGCGGCGAGAGCAGGCCGTAGCGCTCGAGCAGCCGCACGGTGGTCGTGCCGAACCGCTCCAGCACCAGCTCGAGCCGCTGCTCGGTCTCGGCCGCGTGCATGATCAGCCGCTCGCCGCGCGCGTGCGCCCGCGCCGCCGCCTCCAGCTCGACGGGCGTGAGCGCTTCCTCCGCGTGCAGGCGGTAGATGCGGGGCGGGCCGGGCCGCTCTGCGGGCGTGAAGCTCACGTCGCGGACGGTAACATGGCCGCGCAGCCGGAGCGCCACCAGCTCCTCCGCTGCGACCTCGTCCGATGCGGCGGTGACGCCGTAGGTGGCCAGGCAGGTCGTCCCGGTGAGCAGGCAGTCGGCGAGCGCAGCCCGGATGCCGGCGCGCTGGATCCAGCGTCCCTCGGGCGAGGACAGCAGCACGAGTGCCTGGTCGAAGTGCGCCGCATCCTCCCAGTCGTGCAGGTGCAGCTCCTCCACTGCCCCTTTCAGCACCTGCAGCTCGGGGTGCAGGTGCGCGTTCACCAGCCCCGGCAGGAGCACGCGGCCTTCGCAGTCCACGCGCCCGGCCGCGGGAAATCTGCGGCGCAGCGCATCGCCCGGGCCCACCGCGGCGATTCGGCCGTCCTCGACCGCCACGGACAACGGGCCCGCGCTGCCGGCGTCGTCCAGGGTCAGGACGAGGCCGCCCTCCAGCAGGAGTACGCCTCGGTCGCCCGCCGGCGCGAGGTCAGACCCGGGCACGGTCGTCCTCCGCCGCGGGCGGACCGCTGCGGGCGCGCTGCGGGGCCGGCGTCGCCTCCAGCTTCAAGATGCGCGCGGCGTTGCCGTAGAGGATCTTGCCGACCGCGGCCTCGGAGAGACCGAGCCGCGCGATGGCGCGCGCGTTGTGGGCCACGCTCTTCGGCATCGCCGGCCAGTCGCTGCCGAAGACCATCTTGTCCGCGAGCTGCTCGAGATCGGGGAAGTGCTCGCGCAGGCGCGCCGGGACGAGGCCCGCGATATCGATGTGGAAGTTGCGGTGGTGCGTGGCCAGAAACGCGCAGGCGTCATACCAGAAGCCGCGCCCGCCGTGGGCCATCACCACCACCAGCTCGGGGAAATCCACCGCCAGGTCGTCCAGGTGGATCGGGTCGCAGTACTTCAGGCGCGTGCCCGGCAGCACCGAGCTGCCGATGTGGAAGAGCACGGGAATGCCGAGCTCCAGGCACACTTCGTAGATCGGGTAGACCCGGCGCTCGTTCGGGTAGAAGAACTGATAGGACGGGTACAGCTTGAGGCCGGCGACCGGGCCCGCGGCCGCGTACCGGCGCAAGAGCGCCGCCGGCTCGGGGTCGGTGTTCGGGTCGACCGATGCGAAGGGCAGGAACAGGTCCGGCACCTCGCGGCAGAGCGCGAGCACCGTTTCCGTCCGCACGTCGCCGGACGTCTGCGGGCAGTGCTCGGCCAGGACCACGGCCCGCTCCACACCCTGCGCACGCAGCAGCTCCGCGACGTAGCGCGGGTCGTCCAGCCGGTCGCCGTGCTCGCGCACCGCGGGTGAGATGCGGCGCACGAACGCCCACGTGCCGGGCGCCAGGTCCCGGGGACGATACGGGTGCGTGTGGAAGTCGATGATGCGCGGCATCGCCCGCGGCTCCCGCCGGCTTCTCAGCCCGCCGCGGACGCCGGACGGAACGGCGGGCGGGCGGTGCGCAGCCGCGCGAGCTCCCGGTCCATGGTGCGGAAGAGCTTGCCGAGTCGGCGCGCGTTGGCGCCCAGGTCGGCCCAGCGGTTGCGCGCGGCCGAGCGGGCGTCGACCCGGGTCTGCGCGTTCGCATCCAGGCTGATGCGGATGACGACGTCGTCCACCCAGCCGCGCGGGAACAGCCGCGCCGCCTCGGCCACGATCACGCCCTCGCGATCGTCCGCGCTGTGCATGCGCCAGCGCGGCAGGCCGCCGTCCGCGAGCTGGGTCGCGACCTGCCACACGGTATCGAACGGGATCGCGTACGTCCGGCCCCGCAAGCGCGCATCCTCGGATACCGGGTGGGTGGCCGCCGAGTTCTGGCGGAGCGCCAGCCAGACGCGGCGGACGAAGCGGTTCATCGCGGCTCCAGCCGGAACGTTGCCGTGACGGTCGCGCTCACGCTCAGCGTGCCGGGCTCGATGGGGGTGGCGACGCTGCGCGCGGCCATGGCACGCCCCTCCATCGCCATCGGCCGGATGGGCGGCAGCTCGCCCGTGGTGGAAATGGCCACGACCGATCCGAGCTGCTGCCCCACGGCCTGGGCCACTGCCTCCGCCTCGACGCGCGCCTTCGCCACGGCGGCACGCACCGCCTCGAGCCGCGCCGCCTCCGGGTCGCGCAGCTGAAAGGACAGCCCCGTGATCCGGTTGGCCCCTGCCGCGATCGCCGCATCGATGATGTCGCCGGCGCGCGCGACACTGTCCAGCGTGATGCGTACCATGTTCAGCGCGCGGTAGCCGACGAGCCGCTCCTGCCCGGGCTGCCGCTCCTGCCGGAAGTCGTATTCCGGGTTCAGGGAGTAGGACACGGTGCGAATCCGCTCGCGCGCAACGCGGGCGCGGCGCAGGGCAGCGATCAGGGCGTCCATCTTGGCGGCGTTTCCACGGGCCGCCTCCTGCGCGGAAGCCGAGAAGGTTTCCACCGCCAGATGGACGGCCACCTGGTCCGGCTCCCGCTCCACGACCGCCGTGGCGCCCACGGTCAAGAGCCGCTCGTCCGGCCGCGCCGGCGTCTGCGCGACCAGAGGTAGCGGCAGCCCGAGCGCCAGCAGCCCGCACGCGAATCCGCGTTTCATGTTCTTCGCACCCTCCCGGGCTTGAGGTCCCCAGGGCAGCAAACATAGGAAAGCGCCGCCGGACGCGCGAGGTTGCGCGTTTCCCCGGGTCCGGCGCGCCGGGCGCCGACGGGCGATTGACGCCGCGCCGGCGCGCGCCCATCTTCGCGCAATCTTCGAGCCCTCGCAGGAGTGCGCGTGCAGTACCGCAAGACGCCGTTCGGCTACCTGCTCGTGCTGGACCGCGGCGACGAGCTGATCCGCGGGCTCATTGCGTTCGCCCGCCGGGAAGATGTGGACGCGGCCGCGCTCTACGGCATCGGCGCCGTCAGCTCCGTCGAGCTCGCTTTCTTCCGGCTGCACCTGAACCGCTACGAGCGCCGCACCTTCTCCGAGGAGCTGGAGGCGTGCTCGATCGTCGGCAACCTGGCCCTCCTGGACGACGAGCCGTTACCGCACGTGCACGGCGTTTTCGGCCGTCCGGACTTCTCGACCATCGGCGGGCACATCTTCGAGGCGGTCGTGGGGATCACGCTCGAGATCTCGGTCCATACCGTGCCCACCGCCGTCGTGCGCCGTCCCGTCGACTACTGCGACCTCAAGCTGATGCGGCTGGAGGAGCCGCGGTGAAGGTCGTCCTCCCGCTCGCCGGGAAGGGAACCCGGCTCCGGCCCCACACCTACGTGACCCCCAAGCCGCTGCTGCGCGTGGGCGGACGCCCGGTCATGAGCTACATCCTCGACGACCTGAAGGCGCTGGGAGTGCACGAGATCGTCTTCATCACCGGCTACCTGAAGGAGAAGATCGAGGCGTACGTGCGGGCGGAATATCCCGAGTTCCTGGCGCACTTCGTCGAGCAGCCGGTGCAGAACGGCCCCGCGGGCGCCGTGCAGCTGGCCGAGCCGTTCATCGACCAGGAGCTGCTGATCATTTTCGTGGATACGCTGTTCGATGCGGACCTCTCGCTCGTGCGGCGCGCGCCGCCGGATCTGGCGGGGATCATCTGGGCCAAGGAGGTCGAGGACTATCAGCGCTTCGGCGTGATCGTGACGGACGAGCGCCGGCTCATGCGCCGGATCGTGGAGAAGCCGAAGGAGCCCGTCTCGAGGCTCGCCAACATCGGCATCCACTATATCCGGGATTGGCGCCTGCTCTTCCAGGGTATCGACGAGACGCTCCGGCGCCCGCCCGGGCCCGCTGGCGAGTACTACCTGACGGACGCGTTCCAGTTCATGATCGACCGGGGCGCCCGCATCCTGACCGCGGAAGCGCAGGGGTGGTACGACTGCGGCCGGCCGGAGACGCTGCTGGAGACCAACCGCCACCTGCTCGAGGCGGGGCAGGCGCGCCGCCCGCCCGAACGGAAGGCGGTGCGCGTGCACGATCCCGTCCGCGTGGCCGACGGTGTGGTGCTGGAGGACGCGGAGATCGGGCCGAACGTCACGATCGAGGCGGGGTGCGTCGTTCGCGGCTCGACGCTGCGCGATTGCATCATCGGCGAGCGCGTGACCATCGAACGCTCGCGGCTGCACGACTC
>JACQPS010000038.1 GCA_016207445.1 Gemmatimonadota bacterium
GGTCTGTGCGGCGGCGATGGCCGGCACGAGGGCCAGCAGCGCGAGAGCCAGCAGGGTGACGCGCGCGTGCGGCATTTCGGCTCCGGAAAGCGAAGGGGGCTGGCCTGCCGATCCACTGAGAGGCGTCAGCGGTCAGGTGTCGGGTGTCAGCCAGAGGCTCTGTGGTTTGGCTGACACCTGAAACCTGACACCTGAAACCTGACACTTGAACTCGGATCGGCCGCTGATCGCTGAAGCGCTACGCTGCGGGCGTGCGCGCGTCAACCGGTGGGGGATGCGCCGGTCCCCAGGAGGCCGGCGCCCTCGAACCCCGGCTCACCCACCTGGATGAAACGCGCCCAATCGGTTTCGAGGGCGACGGTGCGTCCCTCTGCTGTTTCGAGCAGCAGGTGCGAGGGCGTGGCCGCGCGGCAGCGGACGGCCTGTCCTTCGTGGACTCCCAGGTCGGAACAGAGGCAGCGCAGCGCGTCGAAGAGAATGTGCCGGATCTCCAGCGTCTCGCCCGATCGAGCCGCAGCCAGGCTGCGGACCCGCTTCGCCTGGGGGGTGAACATTGGGCCTGCTCCTGCGGGGGACAAGAAAGGCGTCCCGAGGGACGCCTTCGTTGGCTGCTGGTGGCGCCGCAAAAACAATACCCCGGAAAGCGCCGCAGCACGCGGGCTTTTCGGGGCCCTGCCACCTGCCACCTGCCTGAAATCACGCCGTCGGCAGGCGACCTCGCTCAATCTCGAATGCAAGCCACTTCCGCACAAGGACACAACGGGTCCACTCGTCGCTGCAGGCAGACGACTGGACCGACAATGCGAGCTACGGCCTTCCTCCGCGTTTGCGGTCCCTCTTCGCCTCCGCGCCGACCGGCGGGCCGACGCCGGGCGGAAGCGGCGAGCGACCGCGGCCGGGCACGAGCGCGCCGGGGACGAGCGTGCCGGGACCGCGGCCGGCGCGCAGCGTGGCGGCCACGCTGGCGGCGGCCTGAGCAGGGAGCACGCCCTGGCGGATGAGCCGCTCGACGGCGGCCGGCAGCTCGCGCAGCTCCGCCGGGTCGGCGCCGCGGGCGCGCCAGGCGGAGAGCACGTCGAGTGCGACGTCGACGGGCACTCCGCGCTGGATCAGGTCGGCGAGCGTGTGAACCGCCAGCGCAATCGGTTCGCCCGCGCGCGCGCCCGCGCGTAGCTGCAGCACGGCGCTTTCCGGTACGCCGCGCTGGAGCGCATCGGCCACGGCCGTCACGTCCGCAGTCGCGGGCGTCATGGCCCCGGCGCGCAGCAGCGCCTGGGCGCGCCCGAGCTGATCGGCGCGCGCGCGCACGACGGCTACGATGCGGTCGGGCGCAATCCGCTTGGCCACGCCCTCCAGCGCCTTGTCCACCAGCGGATCCACCGGGATCCCGCGCGCCTTCGCGGCGGTGACCGCGGCCTCGAACTGCGCTGCGGCCTGCGGCGTGAGTGCCGCCTTCGCGCGGGCGTACCGGGCCGGGTCCTGCGCGGCGGCGGGGCGCGCCGACAGCCAGCCCGCCGCCGCGAGAGCGGCGAGCAATACCGGGATCCGGATTCGAGCCATGAACGGGTTCACCTGTGCTCTGCCTTCCACTCCTGATTGACGTGCGTCCGCGAGGAACGTCACGTGCCGGACACCACCAGCGTACCGTTTCTGCGGCCCCAGCCATCGTCGATGATGCCCGGCGCATCGTCCGGGACCAGCCACCGGTCTTGATCCAGCACGAAGGAGAAGTGATAGGTGCCGGGCCGGAGCACGAGATCCAGCACCCAGACCTCCCCCTGCTTGCGCATCGGCCGCGGCTCCCAACCGGTGAAATCACCCGCCAGCGCGACTGTGCCCGCGCTGGCGCTGCGCAGCCGGAACCACACTTTCCGGCCCGCGCCCGCGCGCTCCGCCACTTCCACCACCGGGAGCGGCGCGGCCGGCCGCCGCGCGCCGATACGCCAGCTCACGCCGACGCTGGCGCCGAAGCTCCCCGGCGTGCCGTACAGCGCATCGGTGACGCTGCGGCCCACGCCCGCCGAGAGCCGCAGCGAGGACGACGGTGCGAGCTCCAACCCGGCGTAGTAGCCGCCCTCGGTCCCCAGCGGCGTGCGCCAGAGCGAGCCGGAAAGCGTCGCGCCCAGCCGTCCCCTCCCGAGCCCCACATCCGCCGCAACGCCGCGGTACCAGCCGGTGCCCGTGCCGTTCGTCGCCCGGCGAGCCAGCGCGGCCAGCGAC
>JACQPS010000280.1 GCA_016207445.1 Gemmatimonadota bacterium
CGGGTCGCGAGCCGGCCGGCCTGCGCGTGCCGGCGCGTGCGCGGCTCGAGCCAGCCGCCATCGAGCAGCTCGGCCTCGAGCGCCGCGCCCGCGCACCAGCGCGAGAGCATCGCGACGGCGTAGCGAACCGGGTACGGCGGATCCGCGGGCTCGACGCGGTGCCCGAGCGCCGACAGCATCTTGCCGATCTGGAACGCGGCCGCCGCGTACTCGTCGTCCACCTTCACGCCGGGTGCGGGCGAGTGGATCGAGACGGCGAAGCGCAGCGGCCGCTCGGGTGCGGCGACGTGGCGCAGCTCGGGCCGGTCCGCCAGCACCGACAGCATGAGTGCGGCGTCGTCCACGGCGGTCGCGAGCGGCCCGTTCTCGGCCAGCCCGAACCAGGAGTTCGTGCCGAGCTCCGCCGGTACCACGCCGGCGCCCGGCTTCAGCCCGAACAGCCCGCACGCCGCCGCCGGGATGCGGATCGAGCCCATGCCATCGTTGCCGTGCGCGAGCGGCACCATCGCCGCCGCCACCGCTGCCGCGCTGCCGCCGGACGAGCCGCCCGGCGTCCGGTCCAGGTCCCACGGGTTGCGCGTGGTGCCGTACGCCGAATCGGTCGTGCCCCAGATGCACAGCTCGGGCACGCTCGTCTTGCCGACGACGATGGCGCCGGCCGCACGCAGCCGGCGCACGATCTCGTGATCCGCCTCCCACGCCGTGTCCGGCGTGGCGCGCGAGCCGGCGCGCAGCGGCTCGCCCGCAACCGGCACGTTGTCCTTCACCGCGATGGGCACGCCGGCCAGCGGCAGCGCGGCCAGATCCGGCCGCATCGCCAGCGCGCCCGCCTCGCGCAGCGCGCGCTCCGCGCGCACCAGCTGGAACGCGCCCACCAGCGAGTCCATCGCCTCGATCTGCGCCAGGTGCGCGCGCACGACCTCGACGGGCGAAACCTCGCCCGCGCGCACCAGCGCGGCCAATGCCGTCGCGGGCTGCCCGACCAGTGTGGTGGCGGTGACGGACGCCATGGCGATCTCCTACCCCGCCGGAACGCGCTCGGTTAGCCGCGCGACCGCGGCCGGCAGCTCCCGGATCGACTCGAGCTGGATATAGCGCTCGCGCACGGCCAGCTCCACCTCGACGAGCTCGTGCGCCCACGGCGTCTCGTGAGGGATGTAGACCGCGCGGCCGCCGATCTCCAGCACCGGCAGCACGTCCGAGCGCAGCGAGTCGCCGACCATGAGGAACCGCTCCGGCGAGACGCCGTACTTCGCGAGCACGCGGCGATAGCTCCCGGAATCCTTGCGGCTCACGACTTCGATGCGGCGGAAGTAGTCGCGCAGCCCGGAGCGCTCGAGCTTCGTCTCCTGGTCGAGCAGGTCGCCCTTCGTGATCAGCATCAGCTCGTGCGAGCGCGCCAGCGCCACCAGCACGGGCTCGGCGCCGTCGAGCAGCTGGATCGGCGCCTCCAGCATGGCACGCCCCAGTGCGAGGATGCGCCGGATCTCCTCACCGCTCACGCGCCCCTCGGTCAGCTCGATCGCGGTCTCGACCATCGAGAGCATGAACGCTTTGATGCCGTAGCCGAAGTGCGCGAGGTTCTTGACCTCCGTCTCGTACAGCCGCTGCTCGATCCACGGCTCCTCGTGGTAGTGCGAGAGCAGCTTGCGGAACTCGGCCTGCGTCGAGCGGAACAGCGCCTCGTTCTGCCAGAGCGTGTCGTCGGCGTCGAAGGCGATGATCTCGATCATGGTGATTCGGTCTTGTTTGTGTCGGGCGCTTCGGGTCGTAAACGATCCGCTGCCCGTTACGAGGGCGGCTCGGCGAGATAGGCGCCGAGTCTGTCTAGGAACTGGCCGACATGGAGACCGTCGGCCAGGGCGTGGTGCACCTCGATCGAGATCGGCAGCCAGCGCTCCGCCTCGCGCTCAAAATGCTTCCCGAAGACGATCTTGGGAATGGAGTCCTGTGCGTCCGAGCGGCGGGCGTGCGTGAAGCTGGTGAAACGGAACCAGGGAAGCACCGAGTAGTGGATCAGGTCGTCACGATCGGCCTGCGGCTCGACGCCGGGCACGCGGCGCACGCGCTCGATCTCGCGGCGGCCGTTCGCCTCGAACGTCCGGTAGTCCGGCGTGAACTCGAAGTAACCGAAGCCGAAACTTTCGTCCTCGCGCAGCACGGTGCAGTTGCCGTGGATCCGGTCGTGGCGCCAGACCCGTTCGCCGCGCAGGCGTAGGCGAAACTCCTCGACCTCGTTCGCGGCCCGGAGCGAGGCGTACAATGTGCCCAGAAAAAACGACGTGCCACCCGGCTCGCGCGAGCGGCGGTACAGCTCCGACACCTTCACGTCGGTGCAGATGTTGAAGAACGGCTGGTCGTATACCCGGAAGAACTCGAAGAGAGTGCGCCGGGGCCAGCTCTCGAGATCGAGGTAGCGGCCGGTCATTCCGGCATCTCGGGGATCAGCCAGCATTTCGCCCAAGATGGGGGGATTGACCTGGGCGGAACAGTGGTCCGGGCTGCCTGGGCAGACCCGCGGAGCCGTCGCGTCGGACAGGGGTATCACCGCAACCGCGCGCCCACTACTTTGACTCTTGTTCCGTAGGAGCTTTCCTCACCATTGAACCCATGCCCCTGACCGGTTTTCATCCCGTCATCGCCCGCTGGTTCGAAGCGCGCTTCCGCGAGCCGACGCCGGCGCAGCGGCGCGGCTGGAAGGCGATCCGCTCCGGGCGGCACACGCTCATCGCGGCGCCGACCGGCTCCGGGAAGACGTTCGCCGCCTTCCTGAACGCGCTGGACGAGCTGTTCCGGGAAGGCGCGGAGCGCGAGCTGCCGGACGAGGTCCGCGTCGTCTACGTCTCGCCGCTCAAGGCGCTGTCCTCCGACATCCATCGAAATCTCGCCGAGCCGCGGCGCGAGATCCGGCAGCTCGCGGAGGAGCTGGAGTTGCCGCCCGTGCGCATCACGGCCGCCGTACGCAGCGGCGACACGCCGCAGGCGGAGCGCGCCGCGATGCTGCGCACCCCGCCGCACATCCTGGTCACGACCCCCGAGTCGCTCTACCTGCTGCTGACCGCGGAGCGCAGCCGCGACATGCTACGCTCGGTGCGCACGGTCATCGTGGACGAGATCCACGCCGTGCTCGAGTCGCGGCGCGGCGCGCACCTGGCGCTCTCGCTCGAGCGGCTCGAGCACGTGGCCGGCCGGCCGATCCAGCGCATCGGGTTGTCGGCCACGCAGAAGCCCATCGAGGAGGTCGCCCGTTTTCTCGTCGGGCAGAAACCGAACGCGCCGAACGCCGACTGCGCGATCGTGGACGAAGGCCACGTGCGCGAGCTGGACCTCGCCCTCGAGCTGCCGCAGTCGCCGCTCGAGGCGGTGATGGCCGCGGAGGTGTGGCAGGAGATCTACGCGCGGCTGTGCGAGCTGATCGAGCAGCACCGCACCACGCTGATCTTCGTCAACACGCGGCGGCTCGCGGAGCGGCTCGCGCGCAACCTGTCGGAGCGGCTGGGCGAGCACGCGGTCGCGGCGCACCACGGCAGCCTGTCGAAGGAGACGCGGCTGGACGCGGAGGAACGGCTGAAGGCGGGGCGGCTCAAGGCGCTCGTCGCGACGGCGTCGCTCGAGCTCGGCATCGACATCGGGCACGTGGACCTGGTGTGCCAGATCGCGTCGCCGCGGCGCATTGCGGCGCTGCTCCAGCGCGTGGGCCGGTCGGGCCACACGGTCGGCGGCCGGCCGAAGGGGCGGCTCTTCCCGCTCACGCGCGACGACCTGATCGAGTGCGGCGCGCTGATCCGCAGCGTGCGCCGCGGCGAGCTCGATCGCGCGATCCTGCCGGAGAAGCCGCTCGACGTGCTGGCGCAGCAGATCGTCGCCGAAGCCGCGTGCGAGGACTGGAGCGAGGACGCGCTGTTCGAGCTGGTCCGCCGCGCGCACCCGTACCGGGCGCTCGAGCGGGACGAGTTCGACGACGTCGTCCGGATGCTCGCCCGCGGCTTCGTCACGCGTCGCGGTCGCCGTGGCGCCTTCTTGCACTACGACGCCGTGAACCGCCGCCTGCGCGGCCGCAAGGGCGCGCGCCTCGCCGCGATCACCTCCGGCGGCGCGATCCCGGAGATCGCCGATTACCGCGTGGTGCTGGAGCCCGAGGGCATCTTCGTCGGCACGCTGAACGAGGACTTCGCCGTCGAGAGCATGGCGGGCGACGTGTTTCAGCTCGGCAACACCTCCTACCTGATCCTGCGCATCGAGCCGGGCGTGGTGCGCGTGTCGGACGCGCACGGCCAGCCGCCGGGCATCCCGTTCTGGCTGGGCGAGGCGCCGTCGAGGAGCGTGGAGCTGTCGGCGGCGGTCGCGGAACTTCGTGAACGGCTCGAGCCGCTGCTGGACGACGCGGAAGCCGCTGCGGACTGGCTCGTCCGCGAAGTCGGCGTTCCTCCGGTGGCCGCGGCGCAGATCGTCGCCTACCTGAAAGAAACGAAGCGCATCCTGGGCGTGGTGCCCTCGCAGAACACGCTCGTGCTCGAGCGCTTCTTCGACGAGGCCGGCGGGATGCAGCTCGTGCTGCACGCGCCGTACGGCGGGCGGCTGAACCGCGCGTGGGGGCTCGCGCTGCGCAAGCGCTTCTGCCGCAAGTTCAACTTCGAGCTGCAGGCGGCCGCGACCGACGAGGGGCTGCTGCTCTCGCTCGGGCCGCAGCACTCCTTCCCACTGGAGGAGGTGTTCCAGTACCTGCACCCGGATGGGCTGCGCGACCTGCTCGTGCAGGCCGTGCTGGACGCGCCGCTCTTCCAGACGCGCTGGCGCTGGGCGGCCACGCTCTCGCTCGCCGTGCTGCGGAGCCGCGGCGGCAACAAGGTGCCGCCGCCGATCCAGCGCATGCAGGCGGAGGACCTGCTCGCCGCGGTCTTCCCCGATGCGGCCGCGTGCCTGGAGAACATCCCCGGCGACCGCGAGGTGCCGGACCACCCGCTCGTCACGCAGGTGCTCAAGGACTGCCTGGAAGAAGCCATGGACGTGGCCGGCCTCGAGCACGTGCTGCGCTCGATTCTGGCTGGCGAGCTCCGCCTGGTCGCGCGCGACACGCCCGAGCCGTCGCCGCTCACGCACGAGATCCTGAACGCACGGCCGTACGCGTTCCTCGATGACGCGCCGCTCGAGGAGCGCCGCGCGCACGCGGTGTACACGCGACGCGCGCTCGAGCCCTCGTCCGCGGCCGAGCTGGGCGCGCTCGACGCCGCGGCCATCGAGCGGGTGCGCGAGGAGGCGTGGCCGGACCCGGAGAGTGCCGACGAGCTGCATGATGTGTTGCTCACGTGCGGGTTCGTCACGGAGTCGGAGGGTGAGGCCGGGCGAGAGGGCTCATCGTGGTCGCCGTATTTCCGGGAGCTGACACAGGCCGGGCGCGCCGCGGTTGTCATCCCGAGCGGAGCGACGCGAAGCGGCGCGGAGTCGAGGGATCTTGTCGGGACTTCGGAGACGCCTTCTGGCGCCGCGGAAGTCCACACGAGGTCCCTCGACTCGCGGAGCCTGCCCCGAGCGAAGTCGAGGGGCTCGCTCGGAACGACACGCGTATGGGTCGCGGCTGAGCGACTACCGGAGTTCCGCGCGATCTTCCCCGATGCCTGCCTCGAGCCACCGGTCGCCGACCCTGCCGAGCTGAATCGCGAGTGGGAGCGGAGCGATGCGGTCCGCGAGCTCCTGCGCGGTCGCCTCGAGGTGCTCGGTCCGGTCACGGCCGCGGCGCTGGCCGACGCGCTCGGCATCGCGGAAGGAGACGCGGAGGCCGCGCTCATCGCGCTCGAGGCGGAGGGCTTCGTGCTGCGCGGCCAGTTCACGCCGGGCGCGAG
>JACQPS010000281.1 GCA_016207445.1 Gemmatimonadota bacterium
AAAGCGGCACTCGAGAAGCGGCACTCGAAAAGCGGCACTCGAGAAGCGGCACTCGAGAAGCGGCACTCGAAAAGCGGCACTCGAGAAGCGGCACTCGAAAAGCGGCACTCGAAAAGCGGCTTAAGGAGGGGGAATGCCGGAGTCGCTCAAGCAACGGATCCGCTCGGACCTGAACACGGCCCGGCGGACGCAAGACAAAGCGCGTACGCTGCTGCTCACGACCACCCTCTCCGAGATACACAATCGGGAGATCGAGCTCGGGCACGAGCTGTCGGACGAAGAGGTGATCGAGGTGGTCGGCCGCGCGATCAAGCGCAGACACGAAGCGGCCGAGCAGATGCGCGGCGGCAAGCGGCTCGAGCTGGCCGAGAAGGAGGAGCGGGAGGCGCAGATGCTTGCCCAGTACCTGCCGCCGGCGCTCACGGAGGCCGAGGTGCGCGAGCTGGCGCGAGTCGCGATCGCGGGTGGCGCGAAGAACCTGGGGGCGGTGATGAGCCGGCTCATGCCGCAGATCAAGGGCCGCTACGGTGGGAAGGAGGCGAACCGGATCGTGAGGGAGGAGCTCGGAGCGGGCTGATTCGCCGTCGTCGCGACGCGGGTCCGGCGCTCGCCACGGCGTCCGTCCCTTGCCGGGCCAGGCTTCGCCCCGCCTCTCCCGCCCCAACTCGCGCGGCCGCGCGCGCGCCGCTATCTTGTTGTCGCCTAAAAGGATTACCGCTCCCGGACCCGTCCGGGGAAAAGCCATGAACGGCCACGCCCTTCAGGTGCTGCAGTTCCCGGAGGCCGTCGAGCTGGTGGCGCGCCACGCGTCCAGCCCGCTCGGCGCGGCGGCCGTGCGCGCGCTCGAGCCGTCCGACGCGCTCGCCTGGGTCGAGACGGAGCTGCGGCGGGTGGACCAGATGGTGGGCTTCCTGCTGCGGGCAGAGGAGTTCGCGTTGCCGACCATCCCCGACCTCCGGCTCTCGCTCCGGCGATTGGCCGTGGAAGGCTCGGTGTGGGAGGGGACGGAGCTGCGCGATGGCGCCGTGCTGATGGATTCCTCGCGCACGACCCGCCGCGCGCTGCTCCAGCACGCGCAGGACTATCCACTGCTGGCGCAGCTGGCCGAGCGGCTGGTCAAGCTCGAGGGCGAGGAGGAGTCGATTCGGCGCGCGGTCGACGATGCCGGCCTGGTGCGCGACGACGCCTCGCGCGAGCTGGCCCGGCTGCGCAAAGAGATCCGTGCACTGCGCACGAGCATCGTCGAGCGGCTCGAGCAGTTCATGGCCACGCTGCCGGACCGGGTCCGCGTCGCGGACGCGTCGGTGAGTGTGCGGGAGGGGCGGTACGTCATCCCGATCCGACGCGAGGGCCGCGGCGATGTGGGCGGCATCGTGCACGACGAGTCCGCGACCGGGAACACGCTCTTCATCGAGCCGCCGCTCGCGATCGAGCTGATGAATCGACTGCGCGGGCTCGAGGCGGCAGAAGCGCGCGAGGTCCAGCGCATCTTGCGCGAGCTCACGGAGCGGCTGCGGCCGCATCGCGAGGCGCTGGAAGCAGCGCTCGAAGCGCTGGTTGCGCTCGATGCGCTGTACGCGCGCGCGAAATACGCGCTCGAGTGGAACGGGCGCCGTCCGGAAATGCTGCCCGCCGGCAGCGAGGAGTATGATGTCGTGCAGGCGTATCACCCGCTGCTCCTCGCCGGTCTGGACCCGGTCGTCCCCTTCGACCTGCGGCTGGATCCCGGCGAGCGCACGCTGCTGGTTTCCGGACCGAACACCGGCGGAAAAACGGTGCTGCTGAAGGCGATCGGACTGATGAGCGCGCTGGCGCAGGCAGGCGTCATCCCGCCAGTCGGCGCGGGTACGCGCCTGCCGCTCTTCCGCGATATCTTCGCCGACATCGGCGATGAGCAATCGATCGAGGCGAGCCTGTCTACGTTTTCGGCGCACGTGAAGAACCTGCGCGAGATCCTGAACGAGGCAGGGCACGCGTCGCTGGTGCTGATCGACGAGGTCGGCAGCGGCACCGACCCCGCGGAAGGCGGGGCGCTGGCGCAGGCGATCCTGATCGAGCTGACGCGGCGCGCCACGCTCACGGTCGCCACGTCGCACCTGGGACAGCTCAAGCTGCTCGCGGGCGAACAGCCGGGCGTGGTGAACGCCTCGCTCCAGTTCGACGCGCGCGAGCTGCGCCCGACGTTCCGGCTCGTGAAGGGCGTGCCCGGTCGAAGCTACGGCCTCGCGATCGCGCGGCGCCTCGGTTTTCCCGGCGAGATTCTCGCCCGGGCGGAGTCGCTCTTGCCGCAGGCGGAGCGCGACGTGCGCGAGCTGCTGCGGGAGCTGGAGGAGAAGGAGCAGCGGCTCGCGGAAGCGCTGACGCAAGCGGAAGCCGCCTGGAGCGAGGCCCTGTCGCTGCGCCGGCTGCTCGAGGAGCGCGAGCACGTGGTGCGGAAGCGCGAGCGCGAGGCGGAGCGCGAGGCGCAGCGCCGCACGCGGGAGCTGCTGCTGCAGGCGCGGGAAGAGGTGGAGGCCACGATTCGGGACCTGTGCGAAGCGGTCGCGCGTGCCGAGGATGCGACGGCGCTGGAGATGGCGGCACGGGAGGCACGCCGCAGGATCGAGGACGCCGCGCGCGCGGCGGCCGAGCGGATCAGCGCCACGGAGCCGATGCCGGCGGCAGCCGCTGCGCGGGCCGGTCCGATCGCGCCGGGCGTGCACGTGCGCGTGGCCGCCACCGGCGCGACCGGCACCGTTATCGAGTTGCGCGACGACCGCGCGACGGTCGAGACCGGAGGCATCCGGCTCCAGGTGCCGGTGGCGGGGCTGGTCGTGCTCTCGCCCGAGGAGGTCGAGGCGACGGCGTCGTCTTCCACCGCTCGCGTCGACGGCGCCGCTCCGCCGCCCAGCGCGCTGCTCCGCGACGTGCAAGTGCGCGGGGGCGCCGGGTGGACCGGTCCCGAGCTCGAGGCCTCGCCCGAGGTCGATCTGCGCGGCCGGCGCGCGGAGGAGATCGCGGGCGAGCTGGAGCCCGCGCTGGATGCGGCGATCCATGCCGATCTGCCCAACCTGCGCATCATTCACGGCAAGGGCACGGGCGTGTTGCGTCAGGTGGTGGCGGAACTGCTGCGCGCCGACCCGCGCGTGAAGCGGTTCCGGCCCGGCGGCCCCGGCGAGGGCGGGGCCGGCGTCACCATAGCGGAGCTGCAATGATCGCCGAGCATCTGGTGGATGAGGTGCGGGCGCGGGCCGACATCGTCGAGCTCATCGGCGAGCACGTGCCGCTGAAGCGGGCCGGCAAGGACTTTCGCGCGCTCTGCCCGTTCCACCAGGAGAAGACGCCGTCCTTCTACGTGGTCCCCTCCAAGGGCTTCTACAAGTGCTTCGGCTGCGGCGAGTCGGGGGACGTATTCACCTTCCTCATGAAGCGGACCGGACTCGGATTTCAGGATGCGGTGCGGCAGGTCGCACAGCGGGTCGGTGTGGACATCCCGAGGGCGGCCGGAGCGCGCCCGGCGGACGAGCGCTACCGGCCACTGTACGAGGCCATTGCATTCGCGGCGGACTTCTTTCGCGAGCGGCTGGCCGAAAGCGAGCGTGCGCGCAAGTACCTCGCGGAGCGAGGTCTCGGCGCCGAAGCCGTCGAGCGGTTCCGGCTCGGGTATGCGCCGGACGACTGGCGCGCGCTGCGGGAGGCGGCGCATCGCCACGGCATCGCAGACGACGTCCTTCTGACCGCTGGGCTCATCAAGGAGAGCGAGCACGCCGAAGAAGCCTACGACCGGTTGCGTGACCGCATCGTTTTCCCCACCGCGGACGTGACGGGGCGGCTGGTGGCATTCGGCGGACGAATCCTGGGACGCGCGGCCGAGGGCGTTCCGAAATACCTGAATTCACCCGATACGCCCATCTACCACAAGGGCCGCGTGCTCTATGGCTTGAACTGGTCGCGCGCCGCCATCCGCCGGCAGGGTGAGGTGCTGGTGGTGGAGGGATACTTGGACTACGTTTCGCTCGCCGCGCGGGGGGTCGAGAACGTGGCGGCCGCCCTGGGGACGGCCATGACCGAGGAACAGGCGGCGCTGCTCGCCCGTTACACGGACCGCGCGCTGCTGCTCTACGACAGCGACGCCGCGGGACTGCGGGCCACGTTCCGCAGCGCGGACGCGCTCCTGCGCGCCGCCGTGCATCCACTCGTGGTGACGTTGCCGCCCGGAGAAGACCCCGACGCGCTGGTGAGAAAGCACGGCGCCGACGCGCTGCGCCCCTTCCTCGATGGCGCCGTGGACGTGCTGGACCGAAAGCTCCAGATTCTGGAGGAGCGCGGGTACCTGCAGGACGTGGAAGGACGGCGCAAGGCGCTGGATGGCCTGCTGCCCACGTTGCGCGCGGCCGCCGACGCGGCGTTGCGAGACATCTACGTGGCGCGGGTGGCCGAGCGCACCGGCGTGCGGCGCGAGACGCTCGAGGCGGAGCTCGAGGTCGAGTACTACCGCGCGCCCACGCGGGGATCGGCGGGCGCGCCCGCCGGTGCGCTCGGCCTTGCCGGCCAGCGCAAGCTGCTGCTTCTGCTGCTGCGCGACGAGAGCCGGATCGCGCACGCAGCCGAGCGGCTCGCGCCGGAGGAATTCGGAGATCGCGACTACCGCGAGGTGTACGTGGCACTGCTCGGCGCGGGCGGTCTGAAGGGCCGCGGGCCCGCGGTACTCGATCTGAGCGACGGCGCGCGCGGCCGGCTCGAGGCGCTGCTCGCCGATCCGGAGGAATTGACCGAGGGCGACCGCATCTTCGAGGACTCGATCAACGACATTCGTGCCGAGGGGCTGTACCGGCGCCTGGATGACGTGGACCGACAGGTCGCGAGCGCGCAGGCCGCCGGTGATGAGGCGCACGCGGGTGCGCTCGCGCTCGAGAAGCGGGAGCTGATGCAGACGCTTCGCTCCATGGGATACCCGCTGGAACGACTTTTCCGGAAGCATAGCCGGCGCGAGCGCCCGAGACCTTCAACCTGACGCGGGGAGATGCACGAGCGGCACCGAGCGTTACTGGAACTGCAGGAGCAGGATCGCGAGATCGAAGGAGCGGAGAAACGGCTGGCCGGCTTCATCCCGGAGCTGGAGACGCTGGAAGCACCGGTACAGGCGCTGGAACGGGAGACGGAGACACTGCGGACGAGGCTCGTCGAGATGCGGCAGGAGGTCCGCAGGCTGGAGCATGCCGCGGAGGAGAAGCGCGAGCGGCTGCGGCGCTACCAGGAACGGCTCGAGCGCGTGCGCAACGCGCGCGAGGAGGCGGCGGCGCGTACCGAATTCGACCTGGTGCGGCGCGCCGTCGAGGCGGATGAGCAGGAAGCACTCCAGCTGATGGATCAGGGCACGCGCAGCGACCTCAAGCTGGACGAGCTCGAGAAGCAGCTCGTCAAGGCGCGGTCGGACATGGAGCCGCAGCGGGAGCAGCTCCTGGTGGCACGCGCGCAGCTCGAGGGTGAGCTGGCGGTGTTGCGCGATCGCCGCCAGAACCACGTGCTGCGGCTGGATCCCGCGGCCGCGCGCCTGTACGAGCGCGTGCGTGCCGGGCGCACGCGCAATGTGCTGGCCGCGCTCACACAGGACGGCGCCTGTGGCAACTGCTTCAGCCTGGTCCCTCTCCAGCAGCGGGCGGAGATCCGGCGCGAGGAGTCGCTCGTGCGCTGCGAGGCGTGTGGTGTGATCCTGTACGTCTCGTAGGTGTCGGGTGTCGGGTGTCAGGTGTCAGCCTGCGGCGACCTGAAACCTGAAACCTGAAACCTGAAACCTGAAACCTGAAACCTGAAACCTGAAACCTCTTGTCCCAAAAAAAGGGTGGCGCTGTCGCAGCGGCCTCCCTACCTTTGGGCCGATGACGGGTCCGGCCAGGCTCTTCTCTCCGGACCGGCGCTGGGTTGCACGCGCCGATACGCCCGCCGACGAGGCGGCCGTGTCCGCTCTCGTCGATTCCCTCCAGCTCCCCGAGCCACTGTGCAGGCTGCTGGTGCTGCGCGGCTGCGGCAGTGAGAGCGCGGCGAAGCGGTTCCTGCGCCCACGCCTCGATCAGCTTCACGACCCCTTCGCCCTCACCGGCATGGACGCCGCGGTCGAGCGGCTGCAGCGCGCATTGGATCGGAACGAAACGATCCTGGTCCATGGCGACTACGATGTGGATGGCATGTGCGCAGCCGCGCTGTACGCGCACACGCTGCGGTCGTTGGGTGCGCGGGTCGAAGCGTTCGTGCCGCGCCGGCTCGTGGACGGTTACGACCTGGGGCCGGCGGGCGTGCGCACGGCCGTGGAGTCGGCCGCGAGCGTCATTCTGACGGCCGACTGCGGCATCGTGGCGCACGACGCGGTGGAAGCCGCGCGCGCCGCGGGGATCGACGTCGTCGTCACCGATCATCACACGCCCGGCGCGACGCTGCCGGTTGCCGTGGCCGTGGTCAACCCGAACCGCGCGGACTGCGCCTATCCGGACAAGGCGCTGGCCGGCGCGGGTGTCGCCTTCAAGGTATGTCAGGCGCTGGTCTCGGCGCGCGGAGTGGATCCCGAGCCGCTGTGGTACCGACTCGATCTGGTCGCACTCGCGACCATCGCCGACCTCGCGCCGCTGGTCGGCGAGAACCGCGTCCTCGCTCACTACGGGCTGCGTGTGCTGGGGCAGACGCGCAGTCCGGGGCTGCGCGCCCTGATCCGCCGCGCCGGCCTCGCGGACCGGCCGCGCCTCGTGGCCAGCCATGTGAGCCATATCCTCGCGCCGCGCCTGAACGCCATCGGCCGGATGGGGGACGCGGGGCAGGGCGTGCGGCTGTTGCTCACCGAGAGCGAGGCGGAGGCGGAGCGGCTGGCGGACGAGCTCGAGGAGCAGAACCGGACCCGCCAGGCCACCGACCGGGACATCCTCCGGCAGGCGCTGGGGATGCTGGAGCGGGACTTCGAGCCGGACCGCGATTACGGGGTCGTGCTCGGATCGGCGGAGTGGCACCCGGGCGTGATCGGCATCGTGGCCTCGCGCGTGGTGGAGCGGATTCATCGTCCCACCGTGCTGCTCGCGCTGGACGCCGTGCCCGGCCGGGCGCGGGGCAGCGCGCGCTCGATTCCGGTGTTCCACCTCTACGACGCGCTGAACGCGTGCGCGCAGCACCTGGAGCGCTTCGGCGGCCATCGGCACGCGGCCGGACTCGAGATCCGTCACGAGCGCATCGAGCTCTTTCGGCAAGCGTTCAACGCGCAAGCGCGGGCGGTGCTCACGCCCGACGATCTGGTCCCGGAAGTCGAGGTCGACCTCGAGCTGCGCCTGGGCGACGCCCATCACGACCTCCACAGGTACCTGCGCTATCTGGGGCCGTTCGGCGTCGCCAATCCGTCGCCCGTCTTCGCCGCGCGCGGTGTGACCGTGGCGGGCTACCCTCGCATCGTGAGGGACGAGCACATCAAGCTCGAGCTGGTGCAGGATGGCGTGCGGCTTCCCGGTATCGGCTTCCGCCTGGCCGAACGCCTGCGAGACCTCGATGTGTCGCGCGGACCGATCGACATCGCCTTTCAGCTGCACGAGGATCGCTGGAACGGCCGGGTCCAGCTCCAGGCCCGGCTGCTGGACCTGCGCGCTGCTTCATGAGGATCATTGCCGGGCGCTGGCGCGGGCACCGCATCCAGGCGCCGCCCGGCCGCCGCACGCGACCGACCACGGACCGTGTGCGCGAGGCGTGGATGAGCGCGCTGCAACCGGAGTTGCCCGGCGCGCGCGTGCTCGACCTCTATGCGGGCTCGGGCGCGCTCGGACTGGAAACGCTCTCGCGCGGCGCGGCGCACGCCACCTTCGTGGAGCGCTCCGCCGGCGCGCTCAGGGCGTTGCAGAGCAACATCGAGAAGCTGGGCGCGCAGGCGCAGAGCGAGGTGGTGCGCGCGGACGCGCTGGCTTACGCGGCCCGACTCGAGCCCCACGTCTACGATCTCGCGCTGGCCGATCCGCCTTACGGCGAAGGCCACGCCACCGCGCTGGCCGAGCTCTTCCTGGCGCGCCGGTTCGCGCGCTGGCTCTGGCTGGAGCACGGCGCGAGCGAGCGGCTGCCGCAGCTCGACGGCGCGCGCACGCGCCGCTATGGAGACACCGCACTGACCTCGATCCCCGCACCCTCATGAGCGCCAAGCCGACGTCGCGCGTGGCCATCTACCCGGGTTCCTTCGACCCGATCACCTACGGTCACGAAGACATCATTCGCCGGGGGCTTCGCTTCGTCGACCGGATCGTGGTGGCGGTGGCGCAGCTGTCGACGCAGCGCAAGCAGCCGCTCTTTACCATCCCGGAGCGCCTGGAGCTGATCGCGGAGGTGTTCGCGGACGAGCCGCGGGTCGAGGCGCGGCAGTTCGAGGGGCTGCTCGTGGACTTCGCGCGCGAGCAGAACGCGAAGCTGATCATCCGGGGCCTGCGCGCCGTCTCCGACTTCGAGTACGAGTTCCAGATGGCGCTCATGAACCGGCAGCTCTGGCCGGAGGTGGAAACGCTGTTCCTCGCGCCCGATGTGCGCTGGTCCTTCCTGTCTGCCTCGCTGGTCCGCGAGATCGCCTCGCTCGGCGGCGAGGTCGGGGACTTCGTGGCGCCGCCCGTGCGCGCCAGGCTGATGTCGAAGTTCCGGCGCTCGCCGGCCAGGGGGCGGAGACCGTGAGCGCCTTCCTGGAGCAGCTGGCCCGGCGGGCGGCGGCGCTCCGCCGGCGCGTCGTCTTCCCCGAGGCGATGGATGAGCGCACGCTTCAGGCGGTGGCCGAGCTCCAGCGAGGCGGACTGGTCCGGCCCATCCTGCTGGGACCGCCCGACAAGCTGCGGCAGGCGCTGGCGCAGGCGGGCGGCGACGCCGACGCCGCGACCATCCTGGACCCCTTCCGCGATCCACGCCGGGACGCATTCACCAGCGAGCTGTTCGAGCTCCGGCGCGAGCGTGGCCTGACCAAGGCCGAGGCCGCCGAGCGGGTCATGGACCCGCTCTTCTTCGCCGGGCTCCTGGTCCGCAGTGGCGAAGCGGACGGGGCCGTCGCGGGTGCGGTCCGCACCAGCGCGGACGTGCTGCGTGCAGGCCTCTGGTGCATCGGCCGGGCCCCCGGCATCGAGACGGTCTCATCCTCCTTCTACATGGTCGTCCCGCCGTTCCGCGAGACCGATGGCGCCGAGGTGCTCACCTTCACCGATGCCGGCGTGGTTCCCGACCCGGGCGCGCGCCAGCTCGCCGACATCGCCTTCGCCGCCGTGGAGGCGAGACGGAAGGTGGTCGCCGACGAGCCGCGCGTCGCCTTCCTGTCGTACTCCACCAAAGGCAGCGCGGCCGGTACCAGCGTGGACAAGATGCGCGATGCGCTCACGCTCTTTCGCGAGCGCATGCCCAATGTCCTGGCGGACGGCGAGCTCCAGGCCGATGCCGCCCTCATCGCCGACGTCGCCCGGCGCAAGACGCCCGACTCCGCGCTGCAAGGGCGGGCCAACGTCCTGGTTTTTCCGGATCTGGACGCCGGCAATATCGCCTATAAACTGGTGCAAAGATTGGCGCGGGCCGAAGCATTGGGTCCGATCGTGCAGGGGCTGAACCGCCCCTTCAACGATCTGTCGCGCGGCGCCAGCGCCCGCGACATCGTGAACGTGGCGTGCGTCACGGCGGTGCAGTCGTGAGGGCACCGAACTTGCGCCCAGCGGGCGGGGCACCGCGGGAACCAGCCGATTCGGGGGAACCATGGGCTTCGATGTGAAGAAGCAGAGCGGGATCACGGTGATCGACGTGGAGGGTCAGCTCATCGTCGGCAACCGCCAGGAGCTGAAACAGAAGGTGTTGCAGGAGCTGGAGAACGGCGAGCGGAAGTTCCTGATCGATTTCGCTCGCACCGGCTACATCGACTCCTCGGGTCTGGGTGTGCTGGTCAGCCTCTCCAAGAAGATTCGCGAGCAGGGCGGAGAGCTTCGGCTGGCCAATCTGAACGAGGACCTGCGCACGCTGTTCGAGTTGACGAAACTGGATACGCTGTTCCAGATCTCGAGCAGCCGCGAGGAGGCGCTGTCCTCGTTCTAGGGCGGCCCCGCAGGGCAGAGCGCGGACCTGCTGATCCTACCCGACCGCCGCGCCGCGCATTATGATTTTTCCGCGCAATGGAGCCGCACAGGCCGGTGTGGCCGGTCCGCCGGCGGGATGCCGTCCGGCGGCGGCTCTTCAGGGGTCAGGGTTCAGGGGTCAGGGCTCAGCGCCAGATTGTGAGTGACCCTGGAGCGCTCGGCGGGCACCGGCCGGTCCCTGACCCCTGACATTCAGCACGCATGAACCCGGACTGCATCCTCGAGCTGCCCAATGATCTGCGCTCGATCGAGCGGGCGGTCCAGTACCTGATGGACCGGGGCCGCGACGCGGGCTTCGACCGCGAACGGCTGCGGCTGAACTTCCGGGTGGGCGTGAGCGAGGCGCTGGCGAACGCGATGCTGTACGGCAACGGGCGGGATCCGGCGAAGCGCGTGCGCGTGGAGGCGCGCATCTCGCCGGACGCGATCACGGTACGGGTCACGGACGAAGGCCGCGGCTTCAATCCCGAGACGCTGCCGGATCCGACGCTGCCGGCGAACCGCGTGAGCGCGGGCGGGCGCGGCGTCTTCCTGATCCGGAAGCTGATGGATCGGGTGGAGTTCAACGAGCGCGGGAACTCCATCACGATGATCCTGCTCGCCGAGCGCGAACGGGAGACGGGGTCGTGAACACCGCCTCGACCGCACTGGCGCCGCTCCCGCCCGCCATTCTCTCCCTGCTGGATGCATTCCACCAGGCTCATCCCGGGGCCGACGTGCGGCTCTGGCTGGCCGAGAGGGGCGGTTGGCTGCCGCTGTATCCGACCGACGCGGTGGACGGTGGGCCGGTCGAGTCGGCGTTGCGGCGGAGCCTGTCGGCGGAGCGGGAGAGGAGCTACGAGCTCGAGGTGAGGGGGGCAGCGCCGGCGTCGGCGGTCGAGGTGCTGGCCGAGGCGCTGGCGCAGATCCTGGCGTACGAGCGGGAGGCGCGCCTCGCCGCGCAGGAGCTCACCGAGCGTTACGAGGAGATCAATCTCCTCTACTCCATCAGCGAAATCCTCGGATCGGTGCTTTCGCTCGAGGCCGCGGCCCGCCGCATCCTGGCCGAGGTGGCCGACCAGCTCGGCGCGGGACGCGCCTCGCTCTGGGTGCAGGATGAGGGCGCGCTCCGCCTGATCGCGGCGGTCGGAGAAGAGGGTCTCAGCGGGCCCATCCGGGTGGACGACCCCCATTCGGTGACCGCGCGTGTATTCCGCGAGCGCCAGCCGCTGAACCTCGGGCGGGGCGAGCGGCCACCCGCCGGCTCGCCGCTCGAGCCGAGGCCGCACGACGCGGAGGCCTACCTGTCCGTGCCGATCAACTACACGCCGCCGGAGGGCGGCGGCCGCACGGTGGGCGTGATCACGCTCATCGGCGGGAAGACGCACCCCGAGTTCACGGCGGGCGACGCGCGCCTGCTCACCGCCATCGCCAGTCAGATCGGCGCGGCGCTCGAGACGCACCGGCTGGTGCGCGAAGGGCTGCGCCAGGAGCGGGTCGCGCGCGAGCTCGAGCTCGCGCACGACCTGCAGATG
>JACQPS010000310.1 GCA_016207445.1 Gemmatimonadota bacterium
CGCAGCAGCGGCGAGCGCAGCTCTTCGGCGATGCGCTCGCTTTCCCGCAGGTGCCTGGCCGACGCCTGGGCATCGCCGGTCAGACCCTCCAGCACCGCGAGCCCCCAGTGCACCGAGCATTCGACCGCGCGGCGGCCGCACTCGTGCGCGAGCGCCACGGCGCGGGCGCCGTGCTCCCGCGCGCGCTCGGGCGGCCCGGTCCAGATGTGGAGCATGAGCAACGCGCGGTGCGCGCGCGCGAGGAGGGATCGGTCGCCCAGCCGCTCCGCGAGCGACAGCGCGGCCTGGATCTCCTGCTTCGCCTCCTCCGGCCGCCCCAGCTCCTGGAGGCAGTTCCCGCGCGCGAGCTGGAGCTTCACGCGCACCTCGTCATCGGCGGCGGCCCGGGCCGCGGCCAGGCCGGCGTCGTAATGACGGAGGGCCTCGGGGTGATGGCCGCTCCAGTAATACGCGAGGCCGAGCCGCCGCTCGATGGCGGCCAGCCGGCGCGGATCGCCCGTTCGCTCCGCCTCGGAGCGCGCACGCTCCCAGAGCGCGATCGCCGCCGCGTATTCGCCCAGCCGCTGCCGTGCACGCGCGAGGTCGGCGGCCAGCGTGCCGGCCAGCTCGGCGTCGAGCTCCGTGCCGCGCTCCACGTGCTCGAGCGCCGCGCTCAGGTAGTTGGCGGCCTCGCGGTTCGCGTGCCGGGCCAGGGCCCTGCGCCCCGCCGCGACCAGGTACTTGAGCGCCTTGGGCGCCAGGTTGCGGGCGTCGGCGCGCGCGTAGTGGAACGCCAGCTGATCGGCGTGGTCCATGACCTCGTCGCCGTAGAGCGCTTCCAGCGCCTCGGCCACGCTCGCGTGCAACGCGCGCGTGCGCGCCATTCCCAGCGCGCCGTAAAGCGTCTCGCGCAGCAGCGGGTGCGCGAAGTCGTAGACGATGGTCCCGCCCTCCGCCGCTTCCCGCAGGATGTGCTGGAGCCGCAGCTCCTCCAGCGCAGCGAGCAGCTCCGGCTCCGGCAGGCCGGTCAACGAGCGCAACGCGTCGTAGGTGTCACGGCCGGCGGTGACGGCTGCGAGCTCTGCCAGCGCGCGGGCCGGCGCGCTCAGCCGATCGAACCGGGCCATGAGCGCGTCGCGGATCGAGCGCGGCAGCGTCAGGTTCTCCAGCTCCCAGCCGAGCCAGACCCCCTGCTCGTTGCGCAGGCGCCCGGCATCGACCAGTGCCTTGAGCGTCTCCTCGATGAAGAAGACATTCCCGCGCGTCCACTCGTGGAGCAGCGCGCTGAACTCGCGGCACACGCTCCCCTCCACGCCGAAGGCGCGCTGCACCAGCTCGCCCGTCTCCGCGCGCGTGAGCGGCCCGAGCTCGAGCACGCGCGCCAGGCCCAGCGAGACCAGGGACTGTTCCGCCGAGCGCAGCGCTGGATTCCGCTCGCGCTCGGCTTCGTTGTACGTGCACAGCAGCAGGATGCGGTGGCCGCCGATCTGGCGGGCAACGAAGTGCAGCAGCTCGAGCGACGACGCGTCCGCCCACTCCAGGGCCTCGAGCGCGATGAGCAGCGGCTGCTGTGCGGAGAAGCGGCCCAGGAACTCGGTCAGATTCCAGAGCAGCCGAGCCTTGAACTCGGCCGGATCGCCGCGGTGCGGCCGGTCCCGCTCGCCCGCGAGCGCGAGCGCCGGGAAGAGGTAGCCGAGCTCGGCCTCGCCGCCGCGCGCCAGGACTGCGAGCTTGGCCGGCTCCAGCGATCGGAGCAGCGGGAGCAGCGCGTCCGAGAAGAGGGCGTAGGGCACGCCCGTCTCCACCGGGTAGGCGCGCCCGACAGCCACGGTCCAGCCGCGGCGCGCCGCGTCATCCGCGACCGCGCGCACCAGCCGGCTTTTGCCGCCACCACCCTCGCCCGTGATCAGCACGGTGGAGCCGTGCCCTCCCGCTGCCTGGTCGAGAGCGGTATGCAGGACGGCGAGCTGCGTCGACCGGGCCACCAGCGGTAACGGCAACGGCAACGAGGCCGATGGCGTCATGGACTTCCTCGGCGGAGGAGATGGCTGCTGCAAGGGGGGGTAAACTTCAATTTCTGCCGGGCGCGCGCCCGCCACAAGGGTCTCGTGCCGGCCGGCGCCCGCGCCTTTCAGCGGCGCGCCCGCGCCCGGACCTCGCCCGCACCCGCCTTCGGCTTATATTTGGGGCCGTGCGCTACCTGGGCAACAAGACGCGGCTGCTCGCCTTCATCGGCGAGGTCCTGCGCCACCGTGGCATCCGTGCCGGCACGGCCGTGGACCCGTTCAGCGGCACGGCGAGTGTGGCGCGCGCGCTCAAGCGCCGACGATTCGACGTCGTGGCCGGCGATCTCATGGAGTACGCCTACGTGTTCGCGCGCGCGTACGTGGAGGCTGCGGCGGAGCCCACGTTCCCGGCGCTGGCGGGCAAGCTGGACGGCCGGACGGCCACACTGGCGGGCGTCGTCGCCTATCTGAACCGCCTGCCGCCGGCGCCTGCATTCCTGCACCACCACTACACACCCGCTGGCGACGACGGCCGCCGCCACGGCCGGATGTACTTCACGCCCCGGAACGCCGCGCGCATCGACGCCATCCGTGCGCGGCTCGAGACCTGGCGCCGCGCCGATCGCATCGGCCAGGACGGTTACTACCTGCTGCTGGCTGCGTTGCTCGAGGCGGCCGATGCCGTGGCCAATACGACCGGCGTGTACGCCGCGTGCGTGAAAACCTGGCAGCCCAACGCGAAGAGGCCGCTGCGGCTACGTGTCCCGCGCGTGATTCCCCGGAACGGCTGCCGCGCCGTACGACAGGATGCGCTTGCCCTCGTTGAACATATCGAGCCGTTCGATCTGCTCTACCTCGATCCCCCCTACAACGCGCGTCAGTACGCGGCCTACTATCACATTCCCGAGCTGATCGCGCGCGGCTGGTTCGATGCACCCATCGCCCTGCGGGGCAAGACCGGGC
>JACQPS010000288.1 GCA_016207445.1 Gemmatimonadota bacterium
CCCCGGCAGCGCCGCCACCGCCACGACGCCCAATGCCTCCGCGCTGCGCACGAGCGTGCCGAAATTGCCCGGGTCCTGCACCGCGTCCAGCACGAGCACGGTGGCGCGGCCGTGCACTTCCAGTGAATTCAGCTCGGCGCGCGGGATCGCCGCCACCACCAGCACGCCCTGCGGCGTTTCCGTTCCCGCCAGCTCGGCCAGCTCGGCGGGTCCGACCCGGTGCAGCGGACAGCGGCCCGCCAACGCGTCGGCCAGCGCCCGTCCTCGCTCGCTGTCCTCCAGAGGGGACGAAACCACGGCGAAACGGAGGGCGACGCCGGCGTCGAGCAGCTCCTCGACCACGCGCACGCCCTCCGCCAGAAAGAGCCCCTCCGCCTCGCGCACTTTGCGCCGTTTCAGCCCGCGCACCAGTTTGACTTCGCTCCGGTTCAGCATCGCAGGGGGAGGTGGAATAGGTCTTGCGCCCGCAAGGCGATCAGCGATTCCTTCGTGGCAGGAGAACGGAACTCATGTTCGCAGTCCGGTCCTGGATTCGGCGCAGCGCGATCCTCGGTCTGGTGGCGGGCGGCGCCGCCGTCGCCGGCTCGTGCGCGATCTCGACGCGGCAGGAGGTCGAGCTCGGTCAGCAGTACGCGGCGGAGGTCAACCGCCAGCTCCCGGTGGTCGAGGATGCCGAGATCAACCGCTACATCAACCTGCTGGGCGAGCGCATCGCGCGACAGGGAACGCGCAACATTCGCTATACCTTCTACGTCGTCAACATCGACGCCGTGAACGCCTTCGCGCTGCCGGGCGGCTTCGTGTACGTGAACCGCGGGCTCGTCGAGCGCACCGACAACCTGGCCGAGCTGGCCGGCGTCGTCGCGCACGAGATCGGGCACGTGGAGGAGCGGCACGGCGTCGAGCAGCTCGAGCGGGTCCAGCGAGCCAACCTCGGCCTCACGCTCGCGTACGTCCTGCTCGGCCGCGCGCCCGGCTCGCTCGAGCGCGCCGGCATCGACGTTCTCGGCACCGCCGTGTTCGCCAAGTTCAGCCGCGAGGCGGAGAACGAGGCGGACGCCGTGGCCGTGCGCCTGCTCACAGACGCCCGCATCGATCCCAACGGCCTCGTCACCTTCTTCAAGGAGCTGCTCGAGGAGCGGGAGCGCCAGCCCAACATCCTGGAGCAGTGGTTCTCGACGCACCCGCTCACCGAAGAGCGGATCGCGGCCACGCGCGAGCTCATCCGGCAGACCAAGCTGCCATCGGATCTGATCGTCGACTCCGAGCAGTACCGCTCGTTCAAGGCGCGCGTGCGGCAGCTGCCCGAGCCGCCGCCGGAGTTCCGGACGGCGCGCTAGGCGAGCGAGTCGCACCGCAGAGCGCGCGGAGGGCGCCGAGAACGAAATTCAATAATGTTTCTGTTCTCGGCGTCCTTTGCGTTCTCTGCGGTGGATCATTGTGTCCAGGCCCGGCTTGGCGGCGCGTGCCGGTTTGCTTAGCTTGCGCATCATCAAATCCGGAGAGTGGGAATGTTCCCGATCGCATTGACCATCGCCGGCAGCGACAGCGGCGGCGGCGCGGGCATCCAGGCGGACCTGAAGACGTTCCACGCGTTCGGCGTGTTCGGCACGTCCGCGATCACCGCGCTCACGGCGCAGAACACGCGCGGCGTCTCGGCCGTGCACGTCGTGCCGGCGGCCGACGTGCGCGCGCAGATCCGCGCGGTGGCCGGGGACCTGCGCCCCGCCGCCTGCAAGACCGGCATGCTCGCGACGACCGAGCTGGTCGCGACCGTGGCGGCGGCCCTTCGCGAGGAAGAGCTCGGCAACTACGTGCTCGATCCCGTCATGGTCGCGACCAGCGGCGACCGGCTGCTCGACGCCAATGCGGAGGACGCCGTGGCGGAGCTGCTCCTGCCGCTCTGCACGGTCGCCACGCCGAACCTGGATGAGGCCGCGATCCTGACCGGAGTACGTGCGCGCGGGGAAAAGGAGATGCGCGCGGCCGCGCAGGCGCTGGTCGCGCGCGGCGCGCGGGCCGCGCTCGTGAAGGGCGGACACCTGGAGCACGACGTCGTGCTCGACGTCCTCTTCGACGGCCGCGAGCACCGGGTGTGGCGGCGCCCGAAGCTGGATACGAGCAGCACGCACGGCACGGGCTGCACGCTTTCCGCGGCCATTGCCGCCGGCCTCGCCCACGGCCGGCCGCTCCTCCAGGCCGTGGAGGACGCGCTCGACTTCGTGCACCGCGCCATCGCCGAGGCGCCCGGGCTCGGGTCGGGGCACGGGCCGCTCAATCACTTCGTGGCGGCCGCGCGGGCGCCGGTCCTCTGAGTTCGCGGGCGTCCGCGCATTCGGTTTCACGCGGAGACGCGGAGGAAGCAGAGAACCAGAAAATTTGAATTTTGTTCTCCGGGTCCTCCGCGTCGCCGCGTGAAACTGCTCCGCGGCCTCTCCCCTAACCTCCCTTCCTCACATTCTCCCGGAACCGTTCCGCGACCTCCTCACCCGCCATGGGATCCAGCTCGAGCGCCTTCATCTGCCGCTCGATGGCGAGGGCGCGGTCGGCGGCGGGCGGGTGCGTGGCTTTCAGCTCGCGCAGCTTGCCGCCCTTGCCGCCTTCGGCCTGCTCCGCCTGTTGCAGGCTGCGCACGAAGCGCAGGAGGCCGTCGGTGCGATAGCCGGCGGCGGCGGCGTAGATCAGGCCGAGCGAGTCGGCCTCGAGCTCGTCTTCGCGGCTGAGGCCGGTGAAGAGCATGCTCGTGCCGAAGGCGGCGATGCTGTCCAGCAGCGCGCCCTTGAGGTCGGCCTCTTCCTTGACGGTCTTGAGCGCGCCGGCCCGCCGGACCTCGTCGAGCACGTGCTTCGAGTCGACGTGGCCGACCTCGTGGGCCAGCACGCCCGCGAGCTCGGCCTCGCTCTCCATGAGCGCGAGCGCGCCGCGCGTCACCAGGATGTAGCCGCCGGGCGCGGCGAAGGCGTTCACGTCGTCGCTGTTCAGGATCCCGAAGCGGAACGGGATCTCGCCGCGGCGCGGCGACTGCTCCGCGACCGCCAGGCCGACCAGATTGACGTACTGCGACAGCTCCGGGTCGTAATGCAGCTTGTAACGGCCGACGACGACGGCCGCGATGCCACGGCCGATCTCGATCTCCTTCTCGGGCCCGATCGGCATGGCCGCGATGCCGACCTTGGCGCCGCTCTTGCCGATCTTCTTCAGCGTCTCGCCGATCTGCGCGCTGGCGCTGTCGACGGCCAACACGCTGAGCAGTAGCGCCGCGACGAGGAATCTCATGGCTTCTCCTCCTTCTTCACCGGCGCCCTGTAGACGCCGAGGCGGGCCTTGCGGAGGAACTCGTCCAGATCGATCACGCTCACCTGCATCCCCTCGAGCAGCAGCACGGCGGCCGTGTCCGGCATCACCGTGATCTCGCCATCCACGGTGCGCACGCGGGCGACGCCGCGGGCGCCGGCCGTGGCGGCCACCTCTTCCCGCTCCTTGCCGCCGATCTCGGACATGGAAACGGCCAGCAGACTGCGCCCGAGCCGGCCCGCGCCGCCGGCCGAAAGCAGATTGTCGGGGAAATCCGCACGCGGCGCGGGACGGCGCAGCACGACGCGCTCGACCTGGCCGGCCGCGTCCCTGTCCACGATGCGCGCGGCGCCGCGCTGCGCCGGCTGCCCCCGCGCATCGAAGCGCTTCGCGACCGCCTGCACGAGCGGGTCCTTCGCGGCCGCGTGGCGGCCAAGCGGCGTCGAGCCCAGCCCGGTCAGCACCACGATCTTCTTGCCATCGCCGATCAGGACCAGCGCCTGGCCGAGGGTCTTGCCATCCTCGATCTTCCGGACCTCCGCCCGCCACCTGGGCGGCTTGGAGAACGTCTCCACCTGCGCCACGAGCGCGAGTGTGTCCGTCGCGTCGTTGCTCGTGGGGTGCGGCACGACCTGCGCACCCCTCCAGCTCCCGGGCCGGTAGACCATGTCCGTCCAGCGCGCCTTCGCCTGGCCGTGCAGGTCCCCGGCCGAGGCGAAGAGCAGCGCGGCCACCAGCGAGAGCGCCACGGCCCGCGCCGGCGCGGCCGCGGACCTGCGCCCCAGCAGCTCGTAGATCTTCACCGCTTGCTCCTTCCCCTTGACCTTGACCTCGTCGAGCGGGCGGACCTCGTAGTCCGCACCGAGCGCCGCCCGTGCCGTCTCGCTCACGATGATGCGCGTGCCGTACTCCTTGTTCAGCCCCTCGAGCCGGCTCGCCAGGTTCACGGTATCGCCGATCGCCGTGTAGTCGAGCTTGTGCGAGAGCGACCCGATGTTCCCCACCACCGCCTCGCCCGTGTTGATGCCGATGCCGATGTTCAGCCGTGCGGTGGCGCCTTCCGCCGCCCACTTCTGGTTCAGCTTCTCCAGCTCCTCGATCATGTCGAGCGCGGTCTCGGCCGCGCGGCGGGCGTGGTCCGGGACGCGCACCGGCGCGCCCCAGAAGGCCATGACCGCGTCGCCGATGAACTTGTCCAGCGTGCCGCCGTGGCGGAACACGACCTCCGCCATTCGCTCCAGGTACTCGTTCAGCATCTGCACGACCATCTCCGCGGGCAGCTTCTCGGAGATGCTGGTGAAGCCGCGGATGTCGCTGAACAGGAGCGTGAGCGGGATGCGCTCGCCGCCCAGCTTGAGCGCTTGATAATCGTCGGCGAGCTGGCGCACGTACTCCGGTGAGACGTAGCGGCTGAACAGGTCGCGCACGCGCCGCTTGTCACGCCCCTCGGTCATGTAGTTCATCGCCATCGTGCCGCCGAAGGCGAGGGCGCCGGCGAAGATCGGGGGCGCGAGGTCGAGCCAGAAGCCGAGCACGAACGCGCCGGAGGCCAGCGCCGCGCTCAGCAGCAGCACGATCAGGCCCGCGAGGCTGGCGAGGGTGGCGCTCGGGATCGCGGCGACGACGGCCGCGGCACCGAGCGCGGCGGCCGCGACCGCGCCGACGTTGGCCCACCCCGGAGCGCGGCGCAGGTAATCGCCGCGCAGCAGGTTGTCCAGGATGGTCGCGTGCAGGAACACGCCGGGCTCGTTCCCCTGGAACGGATTGGCCCGCAGGTCCAGCAGCCCCGCGGCGGTCGGGGCGATCAGCACGATCTTGCCCTTCAGCGATTCCGGTGAGACCTCTGGCGCTTCTCCGGTCAGGACTTGCTCGTAGCTGTGAACGAGCCCGTAGGCGGTGAGGGTTCGATAGGTCCCACGCCCCTCGACCACATCCCGGAACGGGCCTCGCCAGCGGATCAGCATCCGGCCGCGATCCAGGGGGATGCTCTCGCCGGCCGTGCGGAGAACATCATCGGTGACGGCGACATCGCCGCCGAAGCGCTCGGGCGCGAGCGCCCGCGCCGCGGCAAACGCGAGCGATGGGTAGAGCGCGCCGCGGTAGCCGTACACGAGGCGTTCGCGGCGCGACACCGCGTCCTCCGGATCTGGGCTGAAGCTGATGCTCCCCACCGCC
>JACQPS010000295.1 GCA_016207445.1 Gemmatimonadota bacterium
AGTACGAGCTGATCGGCGCTGAACGGCTTGGGCAGGTAGTCGTAGGCGCCCTTCTTCATCGCCTCGATGGCCAGCTCCGTGCTGCCGTAGGCGGTCATGACCACGACCAGCGCCGCGCCGCCCCGCTCGCGGTAGCGTTCGACGAACTCGAGGCCGGGCAGGCGGGGCATGCGCACGTCGCACAGGATCATGTCGGGCTCGAGCTCGATGGCACGGGCCAGGCCCTCTTCCCCATCGCTGGCGGCGTGGACCTCGTATCCCTCCTGCCCGAGGATCATGGACACGGTCTGACGCAGCCCGGGCTCGTCGTCGATGATCAGGACGGTCATACTCCCTGCTCACTGCGGAAGGTGGAGGCGGCCGCAGTCGGCTCGACGGCGGCTTCGCTGGCGGCCGGCAGCGCGATGGTGAAGCGGGCACCGCCCGCATCGCCGTTCTCTGCGCGGATGGTCCCGCCCATCGCGTCGATGAGGCGAGCGGCCACGGCCAGGCCGAGGCCGGTTCCCTTCCCCGGCTCCTTGGTGGTCACGAACGGTTCGAAGATCTCCTCGAGCAGCTCCCCCGGAATGCCGGGGCCGTTGTCGGCCACCACGATCTCGACCACGCGCATGCCCGGCGGGAACGGCTCGTCGCGTGGGACCCGGGCGCGATGGTGGAACCGGCGCCGGTGTGAATAGTCGACGTCGGGCGGGTCATCTTTCCGTCGCGCCGATAGCTGCCAGCGCGGGCGGACCGCGCGCACGCCGGTGCGCAGATCGATGGCGGCGTGGTCCGTGTCCTCGAGCGCATCGGTCGCGTTGAGCAACAGGTTGACCAGCACCTGCTGCAGCTGGTACGGGTCGGCGGCGACGGCCGGCAGCTCGGCGCCGAGCTCGAGCTGCACGTGCACGCGGCCGAAGCGGCCCTGGGTCGAGAGCAGGTCGAGCGCCTGCTCCACCACCGCGTTCACCGCGATCGGCTGGACCTTCACCTCGTGCGGTCGAGCGTAGTCCAGCAGGCCTCGCACGATGCGGTCGATGCGACGGACTTCCTTCTCGGTCGCCTGAACCAGCTCGTGCGTGCTCGCGTCCACGCTGCGCCCGATGAGCGTGAGGTAGCCGAGGATCGCGCCCAGCGGATTGCCGACTTCGTGCGCGATGCCCGCGCCCAGCCGCCCGACCGACGCCAGCTTTTCCGCGCGCACCAGCTCGTCGCGCGCTTCCGTGAGCTGCCGGTTCGTCTCCTCGAGGGATTGCACGTTGGCCGCGAGCTGCTCCTGGTGCGAGACCAGGCGCGCGGCCATGCGGTTCACGGCCTCGCCGAGACGCGACAGCTCCTCGGTCTCGGTCGGCGTCGCCCTGCGCTGGTACTCGCCCCGCGCGATCGACTCGACGCTCTCCACCAGTCCGTCGAGCGGATGCAGCAGGCGCTGGCGCACCAGGGCACGGCCGAACAGCATGAACACGGCCACGTCCGCCGTCACCAGCAGCGCGAGGTAGACCAGCGCCTGGGCCGGCGTCTGGAAGCGGGGGAGCAGCAGCACCACGCCGACCACCGCCACCAGCATGGCCCCGGCGAAGAGCAATGCGAAGGCGAAAATGATTTCGCGGCGGAGGGTCGGAAGCTGTCGCATAATGGAGCCGCTGCCGGGGAGGGGTAAGAAAAATGTAGCGACCAGGGCGGTGCTGGCAAGAGCGTCGCTCACAGCGCTGCTCGCACAGCGTTCTGCCGCTCGGCGCGAGCGAGGTGGGCGGCGAGCAGGAGGCGCCGCAGATCCTCGCGCGAGCGCGGCGCGCGGGCAGCGACGAGGTCGAAGGCGCGGCGTGCGGCGGCGACGTCGCCAATCCGAAGACTGGCGACGACGGCGCCGTCCCCCAGGAACTCGGGAGGCAGCCAGGGATCGCCGGCCGCCGCGGCCTCGACCAGGCGGCCGCCCGCGTCGGCGGCCTCCGCGAAATCCCACGCGGCCAGGCCGTGGAAGAAGGCGATCGCGTCCATGAGCCGGGCGGGCGCGGCATGCGCGTCGGCGTATCGTCGCACGGCCCGATAGAAGCCCTCCTCCACGACTCCGGCGGTGCCGCCGTGCAGGTCCGCCTCGACGAAGGCGAAGTCGCGCAGCCACAGCTTCCAGTCGCCGGGCGGCTGATCGGAGACGAGCATGCTCTCGAGCCGCCGCAGCCGGTAAACCGCACTGGCGAGCTCCGGATCACTCTCCTGCGGCCGGGGCGGGAGCCCCGCCCACGCGTCGCGCAACCGCTTCCCCAGCGCGAGCATGGTCGTGCGGGGCAGGCGCGCGATGGGCGCGAGCGCCTGCCGGCCGAAACCGGTGCGCCGCCCCATGAGCGGGCGTGCCACGTCGAAGCGGTCCCCCACCATGCCCATGAGTCCGCTGGCGTACTCGGTCTGGAAGCGTGCGCGGTCCGCGCCCAGATCGAGCACCGGGAAGAAATCCGAGTTGGGGCTCCAGCCGTCGAGCAGCGGCGCCAGCACGGTCCGGTCGACCAGCCGCAGTGCCTCCAGGTGCTCGGCGGTGATCGGCGGCGCGAGCGCGAGATCGGCCGCGATCTGCGGCAGGCGGAAGACGCTCCAGTCGGGCGGCGGCAGCTCGGGGCGGCCCGAGGCCACCAGCACGATGTCGGTCTCGCCCACCATATACACGGCGTAGCTCGGGAAGGAGCGGTGCACGGCGGCCAGCACCGACAGGACCAGGGGATCGCTGATCTCGTAGACCTGGATCCACTGCGCGAAGACGCCGTCGCGCGCGAGCTGCCGCCGCACGCGCGCGTAGAACTCGGCCGTGAACAGGGTGGCGACGCCGCTCACCCACGGATTCGACGGCTCCGACGCGATCAGGTCGAATTTCTCGTCCGCCGCGGCGAAGTAGGACTTGGCGTCGTCGACGACGAACGAGGAGCGCGCATCATCGAAGGCGCGGCGATTGGCCGGATAGTAGACGCGCGAGCCTCGCAGCATCTCCGGCTCGATCTCGATCGTGACGACCCGCTCCAGCAACGGGCTGCCGAGCAGGAAGTGCGTGGTCATGCCGGAGCCGTGCCCGATGACGGCGGCGCTCTGCGCGGCCGGGCGGTAGGCGAGCGGGAGGAGCGCGAGCAGCGCCTGGGTCGACTCGTCCCGGTTCAGCGGCGTGGGCCGGGCCGCCGACGGGAACCGTCGCAGCCACGCGCGCCCGAGCGATGCGTCCGGCTTGCCGTTCGTCGACAGGTATACGGTGCTGTCGCCGAGCGTGCGCACGGCCGCAACCGTGGCGGTGCGACCGTCACGGTAGAAGAGCACCTCCTGATCGCCGACCCGGGGAAGCTGGCCGAAGCGGAACACGCCGGACGTGAGCGTGAGCCGGTCCAGGTGCGTGACGCCGGCGATCGTGCCGAGCGCGGCCAGGGCGGCCGCGGCGGCGGCCCAGGCATAGAGCGGGCGCTCGCGGCCGCGCTGCACGGCAGCCAGCAGCAGGACCCCCAGTCCCATGTCCAGGGCCGCGCCGAGCAGCAGCAGCGGCTTCAGCCCAACGAGCGGCAGCAGCAGGAGTCCGGCCAGCGTGGCGCCCACGATGGAGCCCAGCGTGTTGGCGCCGTACACCCACCCGATCGCTCGCTCGCCCACGCCGGCCCCCAGCAGCACGCGCGTGAGCAGCGGCAGCGTCATGCCCGCGCAGAAGGTGGCCGGCAGCATGACGGCGAGCGCGGTGCCGTAGCGCGCCAGGTTGAAGACGTTGTATCCCGCGGGCGTGCGCTGGACGGTCGCCAGCAGGTCGGCGGTCCAGTCGAAGGACGCGAGGTAGACCGGGAGCGTGGCCACGGCGGCGAGCCCCATGAGCCACTGCACCGCGGCCAGCGTACGCAGCGGGCGGGCGAAGCGGTCGGCGCGGCGGTGCACCCAGAGCGAGCCGAGCGCGAGTCCCAGGATGAAGGCGGACAGCATGAGCTCGAACGAGTGCGTCGCGCTGCCCAGCACGAGCGCGAGCATGCGGATCCAGGCGATCTCGTAGATCAGCGAGGCGACGGCGGTGCCGAAGCTCACCGCCAGCAGCAAGCGCCAGAGCCGCGGATCGCCCGCGCGCGCCGTGAAGGGCGCGCCCGCGCCGCCGGCTGCGGATGCCGGCGCCCCAGCCAGCGTCTCGCCGAGCGGCGGCGCCTCCGCCGGCGCGAGCGCGCGATCCGCTGCCTGTCTCGCGACCAGGTAGCTGACCGCGCCCACCAGCAGGTTGAGCCCGGCGGCGACCTGCACGGTGCCCGGCAGGCCCGCCAGCGCGACCAGCAGGAAGCCCGCCAGCAGAGCGCCCAGCGCCGCGCCCAAGCTGTTGCTGAAATAGAGGAGCGCCAGCACCTGCCCCGGTCGCCTCGGTGCGCGGCGCAGCACGCCCGCGCTCATGAGCGGGAAGGTGGCGCCCAGCAGCACCGATTGCGGCAGGATGAGGGCGGCCGCGATGGCCCACTTCACGGGCACGAGCGCGGCCGAGCCGGCCAGGCCGGGGAAGACCGCACCGTACGCCACGCCGACCACCGCCTCGTAGCCGTCGTGAAAGAGCGCGCCCAGCACGCCGACCGCGAGCTCGACCAGCGCATACGCGACGAGCGGGTCGCGCAGCCGTGCCGAGCGCCGCCCCGCCAGCAGCGCGCCGGCCGCCATGCCGCCCAGGAAAATCGCGAGCACGATCACCTGCGCGTACGCGCTGTGGCCGACGAAGAGGCCGAGGTACCGGCTCCAGATGGTTTCGTAGATCAGGCCGGCTACGCCGGACAGAAAAAAGAGCAGATAGAGGAGGGCGATCATGACGCGATTCCGATGTTGGCAATCGGGCGACGGGCCGAGCGGGACGCGGGTCAGGACCAATGTGTCGAGACGCGCAACAAAACGAGCGCGGAGCCCGCAGGCCCCGCGCCCGTTTCTACGTTACGATCACGCGCTCAGGCGTTGGTCACGGATCGCAGACCGGCGCGCCCTTCTGCGTCGTCGCTATCGCGGTTCCGCCCGGCGTGGACGGCGCCGGCGTAGCATCGCCGATCCAGATCGCGCAGCCGCGCGTCGCCGCGAGCGCCTTGTGCGTGGACGACACCGAGAAGCCGCTCTGCTCCGCGTCGATCGTGCCCAGGTTCACCGCCTCCGAGGCGTTGAAGCCGAGCGCTGTGACCGAGCTCGTGTAGGAGTAGTTGTTGCTGTAGTAGATCTCCTGCTGGCTCGCCAGGTTCCGGAGATCCTGCTTCATCGCGGAGAAGTATGCCTTCTCACGCGCCGAGCCGAACTTCGGTATCGCGATCGCGGCCAGGATGCCGATGATCACGACCACGATGAGCAGCTCGATCAGGGTGAAGCCCTTCCGGTTGTTGAGCATGCGCCGCTCCTTACTGAGAAAAATGAATCGGGAAGAGAACTCGCGTGCCGCGTCGGGTGCCGGGGTAAGGGGCAAGCCCCATTCCGCAGTCCCGCCCGGGCCCGCGCTCCGGGCGAACTCTTTGTAAGAGAATGAGTTCCAAGATATGGGGCACCGGCGCCCCGCTCCCGCCGGCGCGCCAGCCGCGTTGCATTGTGCGAGGGTTTGGCAATTTACGGCGACCCCGGAACCGACACAAGCGCGTGGTCGAGGACGAGGTGGCCCTGCTCGGCCGCGGGGGCGAGGGAGCGGGCGCGTGCGAGGGCTTCCTGCGCCGCGGCGTCGTCCCCGAGGCGTTGCTGGATCTGCGCGAGGTGCAGCCACTGCTGCCAGCTGGCGCGGTCGCCGGCGAGCCGGAGCGCCGTCTGCCTGGCCGTGAGGGCAGCCTGCCACTCGCCGAGCGCGCCGCGGGCGATGGCCAGCTGGTGGTGCAGCCCGCGCTCGTTGGGGTGTCGCGCGACGCCCGCCTCCAGCACGCCGATGGCCTGGGTGAATTTCCGCTGCTCCAGGAGGGCCTGGGCCAGCATCAGGGACGCCTCGGCGTGCTCGGGGACGAGCTGCAGAGCGCGGCGCAGCGGCC
>JACQPS010000291.1 GCA_016207445.1 Gemmatimonadota bacterium
CCTCGCGTATGCGTGGCGCCGGTGCGTGGCGGCGGCCGCCTCGCAGGCAGACCCGCCGGAAGCGACAGGCCCATCGGGGTCTAACCCGCCGGCGACAGGAAAGTTTCCGGGAAACGGGCCCGGAGCCGGCGGATCACCTCCCGAGCTCCGGCGACTCCGTCTAGACCTTGAGGTTCCGGACCTGCTCGTAACAGCACCCAGCAGTCTGCAAACACGGTGCCCAAGCAGAGGAAAAGCTCGCTCACTGGGTGCCCCTATCACCCTGCATACCCGCGCTCGCCTGGTGTCCCCGCCGCGCAAGGCTGGTGAGCGGCAGTGCGGCTGGCGTTACCCTGACGGGACGCGACTTTGGCGCGCGACGGCCACGGCCTGACAGTCTAGTTCTTCTCCAGTCGCAATGGCACGGAGCCTTCGCGGGCGGGCGAATCCAGTGGGGGCAATACGTGTCCGCTCGGGCAGGCAATGAGCCGCGTGCCTCGGAGAGAACCATGTTCGCCGCCTCCTCAACCACCGATGGCTGTGCCGCAGGGCTGTGACAGCATCAGATCTGATTTCTACTGTCTCCTGCACTTCGCATCAGCGGACGCAAGCGACCAGTAGCCTGCACAAATGGGCCGGAGACCGGCAGTAACTCAACCCTCCTGATGCTCCGCAATCTCAACCTCTGACAGAGGATCAGTACCAGAAATGAGCGCGAGTTGCTCTTGCGTAGCACTAGCCGAGCGGCTCTGCTGCTCTGAGGCCGCTTTGAAAAACTGCTTTAGCCTTTCTACTACTGCACCATGGACCTCGGCGGCAGGCTTGTTGCCGTCCACCAGTTCGATGCGCTCGCCATTCACCTGAAGTTGCCGGATGCATTCATGGTAGTTCTTTCCAACTTTCTCCAGCGTCGACAGATCTTCATACAGCTCAACGTGCCAGCGCTGTGTCTGCATCCGCTTCACGCAGATGCGAGGGGGAACGTCAAGAAAAACCGTCAGGTCAGGCCGAAGCGCATCTCTATTGATCTCCCGAATCCAAGAATAGTCCAGTGTTATCGATTGATATGCGAGCGAGGACAAGTAAAATCGGTCAGCAACGACCGTAACTCCGTCCCTTAGCTTTGGAATTATCTCATTGTAAAGATGATCCGCGCGATCAGCGGCGAACCACAATGCCATTGTAATCGGATCTATGGGCCTATGGTCCTTCTTGTCACCAGGCGAGGTAAGACGATGGGAGAGAGCTAGTTTTAACATCGCACCAACAGGGCCGTCTGTTGGCTCCTTAGTATAGTAGGCGGGCTGATTACGCTTATCTTGAAGCCACTTGACGAGAAGTTGGGCCTGGGTTGTCTGCCCGGATCCATCAAGACCTTCAAGAACAATGAATCTTCCGGGGTACCTGTTTGAGGTCATGGCCTTCTCGTTAATAGCTCGTGAAGCACGAACGATGCCCTAATACGACACTGAGGTTCTGAGCACCAGAATAGGAAAATGCGCCACCGTGGATTACGGGTTATTCGTAATACTCCAACCCCAGATGCGTGATCTGCTCCTCCCCCATCAGATGCCGAAGCGTGTTCTTCAGCTTCATCTGCTGGATGAAGAGATCGTGCTCGGGGTAGAGCTCGGGTGCGGTCATCGGGCTCTTGAAGTAGAACGAGAGCCACTCCTGAACCCCGCCCAGGTGCGCGCGCTGCGCCAGGTCCAGGAACAGCGCCAGGTCGAGCACGATCGGCGCGGCCAGAATCGAATCCCGGCAGAGGAAATCGACCTTGATCTGCATCGCGTAGCCGAGCCAGCCGAAGATGTCGAGGTTGTCCCACCCCTCCTTGTTGTCGCCGCGTGGCGGATAATAGTTGATGCGCACCTTGTGGTAGACCTCGCCATACAGGTCCCGGTGCAGCCCGGGCTGCAGGATGTACTCGAGCACGCCGAGCTTCGACTCCTCCTTCGTGCGGAAGTTCGCCGGATCGTCCAGCACGGCGCCGTCGCGGTTGCCCAGGATATTCGTGCTGAACCAGCCGCGTAGGCCCAGCATGCGCGCCTTCAGGCCCGGCGCGATGATGGTCTTCATCAGCGTCTGGCCCGTCTTGAAGTCCTTGCCCGCGATCGGCACAGCCCGGTCGCGCGCGAGCTGCTGCAGCGCCGGAATGTCGACCGTCAGGTTCGGCGCGCCGTTGGCGAACGGCACGCCCTCCATGATCGAGGCCCAGGCGTACAGCATGGAGGGCGCGATGGCCGGGTCGCTCTCCTCCATCGCCTTCTCGAACGCGGCGAGGGTCTGGTGCGCCGGCGTCGGCTGCAGGTACGCCTCGGTCGACGCGCACCAGATCATGACCATGCGGTGACAGTCGTGCTCCGCTCGGAAGCGGCGGATGTCGTCGCGCAACCCCTCGGCCAGGTCGCGCTTGGTGCGGGCTCGTCGCACGTTCGTGCCCTGGATCCGGCTCACGTACTGCGGGTCGAAGACCGCGGGCATCGGCTGGAGTGCGTGCAGGAAATCGGCAATCGGCTCCAGGTCGCGCGCCTCGAGCACGCCCGCCTGCCGCGCACTCTCGTACGCGTCGTCGGGAATCGGATCCCACGCACCGAAGGTGAGCTGGTCCAGCGTGGCGAGAGGAACGAACTCGTGGATGCGCGGCTGCCGGCCCTCCGTGCGCGGGCCCAACCGAATGTGCCCGAGTTGCGTCAACGAGCCGATCGGCTTGCCGAGCCCGCGGCGCACCAGCTCGACGCCGGCGACGAAGGTCGTGGCCACGGCGCCGAGTCCCGGCAGGAGCACTCCCAGCCGGCCCTCGGCGGGTGCGATCGTCCGTGCTTTACGAGCGGTCACTGCCCTCCTCGTCCGTGACGGTTCCCACCGGGGCCAGTGCCTCGAGCGGCACGCCCCGCGCATGGCGGTGGACCCAGATGATGCGCTGGAACGCGGTCAGGTTGGTCAGGACAGCCAGCAGAAAGATGACGACCTTCAGCGGATCGATCGTCACGCCAGCCAGCACGAGGCCCTTCCAGGCTTCGCCGAAGAAGAGCGATGCGCCGCCGATCAGCACCACCCGCTCGGCGCGCGGCATGAGTCCGACACGGCAGTCCAGCCCCAGGGCCTCCGCCCGCGCCCGAGTATAGCTGATCATGAGAGACCCCGCCATGGCCAGCATGATCAGGTAGATCATGCCCACGTCGCCGAGTTCCAGGCGGTAATCGTTGTAGAGCGAGAGGATCCCGAAGTAGACAGCGATTTCGCTGATGCGGTCCAGCGTCGAATCGTAGAAGGCGCCGAACTTGCTGCCCAACCGCGTCAGCCGCGCGATGCGGCCGTCCAGGATGTCGAACACGCCGCCCAGCAGGATGAGCGCGCCCGCGAGCCGCACGTGGTGTTGATGGAAGGCGAAGGCCGAGCTGACCGTCACGAAGAAGCCGACCGTGGTCAGCAGGTTGGGGTGTACGCGATGGTGGGTGAGCCAATCCGTGATCGGGCGGAGCACCCGGTAGGCCGCTTCGCGCAGCGATTCCAAGCTCGGCATCGAACCGCCTTCAGGAGGGAAGGATGATCCTCGAACGTGCGCCCGCCTCCATCCCCTGCGCCATTTCGTCGTTCACCCGGCCCAACACCCGCTCGAAGTTGGCCTGCGCCGCGACCAGCGCCTGGTAAACGGGACTCGCCTGTAGCTCGCTGAAAGCGCGCTCGTAATCGGCGCGCAGCTCCTCGCCGGGCCGCTCGCCCCGCTCCAGCGAACCTGCAAGCTGGTTCTCCAGCTCGCCCAGCCGCCGCAGCAGCGTGTTCAGCGCCCGGTCGTTCGCCAACCCGAGTTTCGCTCGGTCCAGCGCCTGGTACTCCGACGTCTGCCCCAGGAGCCGCCCGAGCTCGCGCGCTTTTTCTGCGATCGTGTCCAGCATGGTCACCTTTTTGCCTTTGCTTCGCAAGGGGTTGGCGACGCGCCGAACCCGGGCCTTTCACGCCGCGGAGGCCCGAGCCTCCGCCAGCACGATCCGGTCTCGCCCCGCCAGGTCCTGCACTACGCGCACGTCCGGGTATCCGCTCTGCCGCAAGAGCGCAGCCACGTCGGTCGCCTGGCCCAGCCCCACCTCGAGCGCGAGCAGACCACGGCCGGCCAGATGCTGGGCCGCACCAGCCACGAGTCCGTGCAGCACCGCCCTGCCCTCCTCGGCCGCGAAGAGCGCGACCGCCGGCTCCCAGTCGCGCACCTCGGCCGCCAGCTCGTCACGCTCGCGCTCGGCCACGTACGGAGGATTCGAGACGACGACGTCGAACCGCTCGTTCTTCGCGACGGGATCCCACAGCGGCCCGCGCCGGAGCTCCAGTCGATCGCGCACGCCGACGCGGCGCGCGTTCTCCTCCGCCACGGCCAGGGCAGCGCCGGACACGTCCGTCGCTACGACGTGCCGGAACGCCCCTTCCTTCAACAGGCTGAGCGCGATCGCACCCGAGCCCGTGCCGATGTCGAGCGCGGTGAGTCCCGGGCCCGAAGTCGCCGTGTCGGCCCGTCCGGCCTCGCGAGGCCGACGCCAGGAAGCGGCGGGCCCTCCACGCGCGACGGCGCTGCCGCCGCGTCGCCGTGTCGCCGCGTCAAGCCGTTGCCGCGCCCACGCCAGCACTGCCCCCACCAGCACCTCGGTCTCGGGCCGTGGGATGAGTACGCGCGGGTCCACGCGCAGCACGAGCTCGCGGAAGTGCACGACGCCCGCGATGTATTGCAGCGGCTCGCGGCCCAGGCGCCGCCGCAGCGCCGCCTGGAAGGCGTCGACCTGCGCGCGTTCGAGCGGCCGCTCCGGTTGCAGCTGGAATTCGAGCCTGGGGACGCCGATTGCAGCGGCCAGCAGCAGTTCGGCCTCGAGCCGGGCGTCTTCGATGCCCGCAGCCGCGAGTCGGCGTTGGGCTTCGCGCAGCAGCGCCCGGGGAGATGGCGCCTCCCCGCTCACGCGACCGCCTGCGACTCCAGGTGCTCGGCCTCGCGGGCCAGCTTCAGGGCGTGGATCAGCTCGCTCAGGTTGCCGTCGAGGATCTCCTGCAGGCGATAGAGCGTGAGCCCGATTCGGTGGTCCGTGACACGCCCCTGCGGGAAGTTGTAGGTGCGGATCTTGGCCGAGCGATCGCCCGTGCCGACCTGCAGCTTGCGCGCACGCGCGCGTTCCGCCTCCTGCTCCGCCAGCTTCTGGTCCAGCAGTCGGCTGCGCAGCACCTTGAGCGCTTTCGCCTTGTTCTTGTGCTGCGACTTCTCGTCCTGGCAGGTGACCACCAGACCGGTCGGGAGATGGGTCACGCGCACGGCGGAATCCGTGGTGTTCACCGATTGACCGCCCGGGCCCGACGAGCGGTACACGTCGATGCGCAGCTCGTCCTCGCGGATGGCGACGTCGACCTCCTCCGCCTCCGGCAGCACCGCCACCGTCGCGGCGCTCGTGTGGATCCGGCCCTGGCTCTCCGTCACGGGAACGCGCTGCACGCGGTGCACGCCCGACTCGTGGCGCAGCTCGCCGTAGGCATCTTTCCCGCGCACGATGAAGATCACTTCCTTGGTGCCACCCAGCTCGCCCTCGGACACGTGCACGAGCTCGAACTTCCAGCCGCGGGAGTCGGCGTACCGGCTGTACATGCGGAACAGGTCGGCCGCGAAGAGGCCGGCCTCGTGCCCGCCGGTGCCCGCGCGGATCTCCACGACGGCCGCGCGGTCCGCGAGCGCATCCTTGGGCACGAGCAGCCGCCGCAGCTCGGACTCCAGTCGCTCGGCTTCGGCCGCCAGCTCGCGTGCCTCCGCCTCCGCCAACTCGACGAGCTCGCGCTCCCCGCCCGTCGCGGCCACCTCGCGCGCCTCCGCGAGCTGCGCACGCACGCGGCCCAGCCGCCGGGCCGTGTCGGCCACGGGCGCGAGCTCCGCGTGCTCGCGCGCCACATCCCGCAGCACGCTCGCATCGCCGAGCACCGCCGGATCCGCCAGGCGCTCGGTCAGCGCCTGCTCCCGGCGGAGGATCTCCTGAACGCGGTCGTCCCAGTTCATGCTCCGTCCGTATCCTTCGATCTGCGAGGGATCAGGGGCCGGGGGTCAGGGATCAGCGAAGAGAGCGAGCTGCGTGTCCGTACCACGTTGCAGCCCCATGCACCGAGGCGCGTCTGGCCCGCGAGTTAGGCTGATCCCTGACCCCTGATCCCTGACCCCTGAAAGCCGAAAGAGCCGGGCGGCCCCGGCTCTCTCTCGTTCACTCCTGCGTCCCGACCGCCGCGCTCGCCTCGGTGGGGGGCGCCTCCGCCGCCCCGGTCTCCGGAACCTCCGTGGCCTGCGGTTCCGCCGGGGCCTTGCCGCGCCGCTTCTTTCCCCGGCTCTCGCCCCACTTCTGGCGGAAGCGCTCGACGCGACCCGCCGTGTCGACCAGCTTCTGCTTGCCCGTGAAGAACGGGTGGCAAACCGAGCAGATCTCGACGTGGATGTCCTTCTGCGTGCTGCGCGTCTGGAACGTGTTCCCGCACGCGCAATGCACGGTCGCGAGCTGGTACTCGGGATGAATGCCCTGCTTCATGCCGTCGCCCCCCACCAAAAGTAAGGCCCGTTCCGGGCCTCTCTAACCTGTATAAAATAGCGGAGCGGAGCCCTTGCATCAACCCGTGCCCGCGACGCGGATCGCTCAGGTGTCCGCGTCTCCGCCTCTCCGCGTGAGGCGAGCCCAGACGAGCAGCAGCACCGCGGCGAGCGTGGCGCTGGTAGCGAGCCAATCGCCCCAGCGGGCGTAGAGGGTGAGCACGTCGGTCGTGTAGACGGTGCCGACGCGGGCGTCGGGCACGAACAGCCGGGTGCGCTCGTAGGTGCGGCCGAGCGGATCCACGAAGAGCGAAATGCCGGTATTGGCCGCACGGGCGATCCCCACCCGCTCCTCGATGGCGCGCAGCGCCAGGTGCGCCGGGTGCTGCCAGAGCGCGCTGGTGCGCGCGTACCACGGCTCGCGGCCGTACCAGGCGTCGTTCGTGATGTTGACCAGATAGTCCGCGCCACGGCGGCGGTAGCGGCGGGAGAGCGGCGCGAAAATCGACTCATAGCATATGAGCACGCCGAAGCGGGCCTGGCCGACCCGCAGTGCGGGGGAGTCCCATCCACGCCCGAGCCCGCCGAAATATCTCAGGTCGCCGGTGATGCGCTCGAGCCGTTCCGGGTCGATGAAGGGCACGCGCTCGACGAACGGCACCAGGTACTGCTTGTGGTACGGGGGTCCATCGATGCCCGCCGCCGACACGAGGTACGCCGAGTTGAAGAAGACCGGTTCCTCCTGTGGCCCCCCGATGCCATAGGCGCCCACCAGCACGGGCGCGCCTGCCTGCGCGCTCAGCTCGCGCAGCCGTGCCTGCAACCCGGCCTCCCACGGGTACTCGATCAGCGCCGGCACCGCCACCTCGGGCCAGATCACCAGATCGACCGAGCCGGGCGGTATGCGGGCCGTCAGGCTGGCGAGCGCGGTCAGGGACGAGTCCACCGCGCGGCTCCGGTCCAGCTTCAGGTCCTCGGGGATGTTGGGCTGAATGATCGCGACGCGCGCGGCCGGCCGGAGCTCGAGGGTCTGCGCGCGCCAGAACCCGTAGGCCACCGGGAGCAGCACGGCCGCCGCGGTCGCGGCGGCGAGCGGCGCGAGCGGGCGGCGCGCCCGCGCGCGCAGCACCAGCAGCGCGACGAGCCCGTTCACCAGCGCGATCCAGAAGGTGAGGCCCCGCGCGCCCACCAGGTCGGCGGCGCCGGCCACGCGCGGAAAGCCGCTCAAGGCCGTGCCGAGCCCGAGCCACGGGAACGAAAGGTCGGCCAGGTGCCCCTGCAGCCACTCGAACGCGGTCCACAGCGCCGCCACGACGAGAGGGAGCGGGGCCGACGTCCGCTCCCGCACGTAGTGCAAGCCGGCCGCGAGCGCGGAGAGGAAGCCGGCCAGGATGAGCACGGTCAGGACATACGCCGGGACGGCCAGCGCCGAGTAGTACACGAGCGCGACCAGCATCCAGTAAAGCAGGAGCCCGAAATAGACGAGGCCGAGCCAGTACCCTGCGCGCGCCGCGCTCCAGCGTCCCTCCGGGCCGGCCGGCCGGTCGGCCAGGAACACCAGGAAGGGCACGAGCGCGACGAAGGGCGGGACCAGCAGCTCGAAGGGCGGGAACGACAGCACCAGCAGCAGCGCGGAAAGCAGCGGCAGCAGGCGCTCGCCCCGAGGTGGCAGAAAACGCGACGCCCGGCGCCCGGGCGCCTGCTCCGCTGCTTCCGGCCCGGTGCCGGACGTTGCGCTGCCCCGCCCGTCGCGGCGCAGCGTCGTGGCTGGATTCACGTCTGGATTTCTCTCCCCTGCTCGGCCGACTGGTACGCCAGTGCGATGAGCTTCATCAGCTCGACCTGCTCGTGCGGCGGCGCCGGCTTCTCCTGGCCGCGCGCGGCCCGCACGAACGCCTCGAGCTCCTGCCGGTACGACGCCGTGTACACGTTCTCGCGACCTGGCGGCAGCTGCGGCGTCAGATCGAGCAACCCGTGCTCCACCTCCTTATACACGCCCAGCGGCGCGATGGACGCGGAGCCGCGCGTGCCCAGCATGCGCAGATAATGGCGGTCGCGCTCCGCGACCAGGCTCCAGCTCAAGGCGACCGAGATGGTGGTGCCCGTCTCGGTCGCGAGCAACACGGCCGCCGAGTCCTCCACCTCCATGCTCTCCCCCGCGTGTACGTGCGCGACCACGCGCCGGATGCGGGGGAAGTCCAGCAGCCAGAGGCACAGGTCCAGAACCTGGACGCCGAGATCCATGAGCGCGCCGCCGCCGGCCGTCTCGCGCCGGTGCCGCCACGTCGGTCGCGCGACCCGCACCTTCCGGTTCAGCCATGCGCCCTTCATCAGGAAGACGTGCCCCAGCTCCCGTCCTGACAGAAACGGCTTGAGCGCCGTGCAGTCCGGGCGGTAGCGGTTGTTCATCGCGACCATGAGCGTGGTGCCGGTGCGCTCCGCCGCCTTGAGCACCCGCAAGGCGCCCTCGGCGCTGAGCGCCAGCGGCTTTTCGACCAGCACGTGCTTGCCCGCCTCGAGCGCGGCGATCGCCTCCGCCTCGTGCAGGTGGCTGGGCGTGCAGATGATGACCGCCTCGATGTCCTTCGACTCCAGCACCTCTTCATCCGTGCGCAGGACGCGCGGGATGCCGAACCGGCTCGCGAGCGCCGTCGCCTTGGAGCGGTCGGCGTCGCACACCGCCTGGACCCTGACTCCGGTCAGCTCGCTCAGGATGGGCAGGTGCACCACCTGGGCGATGGCGCCCGTGCCCAGCACCCCGATCCGGAACTCGCGCTCCGCGTTCATCGCGCCTCCCCCGCGCCAGCGCGCGGCAGCAGCATGATGGCGCCGCCGATGCGGACACCGCCGTAGTGCACGTCCGCGAGCAGCGTGTAACGAGCTTCGCCGTACAGCCGGAACCGGTCGAGGGGGGCGTACTCCAGCCCCGCGAGGACGACGACGCCGGCGGTGATCGCGTCGAGCAAGTCCTCGACGAATGTATCCTGGATGGCCTTGCCCTGACCGTTCAGCGTGTGCACGCCGAGCCCGCCGCCCACATACGGCAGCAGTCGCACAGGCGTGGTCCAGACGTAATGCGCATCGAGCTGCAGCGCCAGATCACTCCAATCGATGGGCGCGAGCTGGTCGGCCGTGACGGTCGCCCCCAGCGGCCGCAGCCGCTCGGCGAGCCGCTTCAGCTCACGCTCGCGCATGCGCGAGCTCCAGTACGTGATCGAGGGAGCGATGCGCACGCCCGGGCCGAGGTAGCCCAGATCCAGCCGCAGGCTGTAGGCGGAGGTGGGCTCGACCTTGCTCGGCCAGAGCCAGCCCCAATCGAAGCCGATGCCGCGGAAGCTGAGATTCTCGTAATCGTAGTCGGCGAGGGTCTGCGCAGGGACGCCGCGCGCGAGCCCAGCGAACGCGAGCAGCGCCGGCAGCAAACTTCGCATTGCGATTCTGGCGGAGCCCATTTCAGTAGATCCGTGCCACCTGAACGTGGCGGTAGTAAGCCTTCAAGATCCGCCGATGGTCCTGCCCGGCCCGCGCCCGGCCGATCGCGCCCATCTGACACATGCCGACGCCGTGCCCCCAGCCGCCGCCGCGCACGATCAGCCGGCGCACCGCACCGCCCGCGCGATTCTGCTCGACCTCGAACAGCAGTGTGCTGTTCAGGATGCGCTCGGGCTCGGGCCGCAGCACCCAGCGCAGCGAGTCGGCCCGCACCCGGTAGGTCTCACCATCCGCGACGATGCGAAGTTCCCGCACCCGCCCCGATGCGCCGTCTCGCTCGGCTTTGACCGACTCGATCCGCTTCGGCGCCGCGTGCGCGCCGGCATGCGCGACCAGGGTGCGGGCCAGGACCTGCAAGAGCCTGTCCCCGGTCCAGGTCACCTCCCAGCGGTAGCGGTTCGAGCCGTCGCAATAGGCGCGGCCGCTCGCGCCCACGCGGTCCGAGACCGAGCGCAGGTAGGGCAGCGACGCGCGCCAGGGCCATGCCTGCTCGATGGCGGCGGTCCGGCCGCCGCAGGTCGAGTGATAGTAGGCCAGGATGGGCCGGCCCTCGTGCAGCAGCACCACGCCGCGCGTCTCGCGCACGGCTCGCGCGGCCAGCTCGTTTTCCGCGTCCACGCCCTCGTACACCTGGTCGGCCGTGCTCGCGTACAGATCGAAGCCCAGCGCCTCGCGGCTGCCCAGCCCGCCCACGGTGTAGGTGCGGGCCGCGATGGCCTGTGCCTTCACCGCCTCGAACTCGGCCGCCGTGCGCCGCCCGATCTCCAGCGGCACCACGCCCAGCAGGTACTCCTCGAGCTCGAGCACGTTCACCGCGGTGACGCGCCCCGGGCCCGCCGCGCGTACCAGCAGACTGCCGCGATAGCGGCGCTCGCCGACGCTCACGTCGCCATCTTCGTCTGCACGCACCAGGAGCACCCCGTTCCGCTCGCCGATGCGCCCGCCACGGTCGCTCCGCCCCCTCAGGTGCCCCGCCTCATCCGCTGTGAACGTCCAGCGCTCACGCGCGGACGATCGGGCCACCCGGTCGCCGCCGGGCTCGGTGATCTCCAAGGACGACGTCGCCCCGATCACGATCTCCGGCTCCGCCACCCGCACGCCGATCCGCACCGTGGGCTCCTTCGTCGGCAGCCCCCGCGCCGGTCGCTCGGGCGCCGCCGGGCGGCAGGCGGCGAAGACGAGCGCGAGCAACGCGAAGCGCGCCCTCACCCCACGGCCTCACGCAGCGCGGCGCGCGCCTGCTCCAGCGTGGTGGCAATGTCTTGATCGGTGTGCGCGCTGGAGAGGAAGGCCGCCTCGAACGGCGACGGCGGGAGGAACACGCCGCGACGGAGGCAGCCGCGAAAGAAGCGCGCGAACAGGGCGGTATCGGATCGACGGGCGTCGTCGTAATTCCGCACCGGCCCCGAGGTGAAGTGGATGCCCCACATGCCACCCAGCGCGCCGCCGCAGAGCGGGACGCCCAGCCGCCGCGCCTCCTGCACGAGCCCGTCCACCAGCGTATTCGCCCGCCGCTCGAGTGAGGCGTAGGGCGACGTCTCCTGGAGCACGCGCAACTGCGCCGATCCCGCCGCCATCGCCAGCGGATTCCCGGACAGCGTGCCCGCCTGGTAGACCGGGCCGCTCGGCGCGATTCGCTCCATCAGATCACGCCGGCCGCCGTAGGCGCCGACTGGCAGACCGCCGCCAATGATCTTGCCGAGCGTGGTCAGGTCCGGCCGCACGCCGACGCGCTCCTGCGCGCCGCCGCGCGCGACGCGGAAGCCCGTCATCACCTCGTCGAAGATGAGGAGCGCAGCGTGCTGGTCCGCGACCCTGCGCAGCCCCTGCAGAAATCCGTCGACCGGAGGAATGAACCCCGCGTTCCCCACGACGGGCTCGACGATCACGCAGGCGATGCGGTCGCCGTGCGCGCGGAAGGTTTCCGCGACCGCGTCCAGGTCGTTGAACGGCGCGACCAGCGTGAGCGCGGCCAGGGCCGCGGGCACGCCGGGCGAATCGGGCAGCCCCAGCGTCGCGACGCCGCTGCCCGCCTGCACCAGGAAGGAATCGCCGTGCCCGTGGTAGCACCCGGCGAACTTCACGACCAGCTCGCGGCCGGTGGCCGCGCGCGCGAGGCGCAGCGCGGCCATCGTCGCCTCGGTCCCGCTGTTCACGAAGCGGATCCGCTCCAGGGACGGCATGGCGTCCCGAATCCGCTCCGCCAGCTCGACCTCGCCGGGCGCGGGCGCGCCGTAGCTCGTGCCGCGCAAGAGCGCCTGCTCGAGCGCAGCGCACACGGCCGGGTGCGCGTGGCCGAGCAGAATGGCTCCCCAGCTCAGCACGTAATCGAGATAGGTGTTGCCGTCGACGTCGCGCAGCCGCGCCCCTTCCGCATCCTGCACGAAGAACGGCTCGCCGCCGACCGCGCGGAACGCACGTACCGGGGAGCTCACGCCGCCCGGCAGCAACTCTTGCGCGCGACGGAACAGCTGCGCGCTCCGTTCGCCCGCGGCCATATCAGCGCGCCGGCACGGCGAGCTCCCCCACGAGGTCGTGCTCACACGCGCCCGTGATGCGCGCCCGCACGAACTCGCCCGGCCGCGCGCCCCGCGCAGCTCGCAGCTGGATCACGCCGTCCACCTCCAGCGCCTGCTTGCTGGTGCGTCCCTCGGCGGCCGCACCATGCTTCGTGCCGGTGAGCCGATCGATCAGCACCACGACCTCGCTCCCGATGCTCGCCTCGTTCTTCTCGAGCGAGATCGCGCGCTGGAGGTCGAGCAGCCG
>JACQPS010000285.1 GCA_016207445.1 Gemmatimonadota bacterium
CACGTGTACGCCCGCAGTCCGGACTACGTCGCGCGCGAGCTGGACTGGATGAAGTCGGTCGGCATCAACACGTACTTCCCGCTCGCGTTCGCCTCGGGCCGGGTGAACTGGCCCTCGGAGCGGCTGCCGGACACGCGCGCGCTCTACGGCACGGCCACGCCCGTGGACGCCGCCGTGCGCGGCGGTGACGAGCGCGGCATCGCGACGCACCTCTACTTCATCCTGGGCTTCGTCGGCTTCCTGGAAGACGCCTGGTCCGCGCCGGAGCTGCGCCAGCACCCGGAATGGGACGTGGTGGGCGCGACGGGAAAGGGCACGCTCACGGGCGCGGGCGGCACGGCGTCGTCCTGGGGAACGCTTCTCTGGTGGGACCTCGGCCATCCGGAAGTGCAGGAGCGCGTGCTCGCGGCCATCGCGGAGGCGCTCGACCGCTACCCCACCGCCGAGGGCATTCATCTCGACTATATCCGCAGTGCGCACAGCGGCGGCTGTTTCTCCCCGACCTGCCTCGCGCGTTTCGAGGCCGCGACGGGCGTGCGGCTCCCCGATTCGCTCGCCGACGCCGCCGCCCGCGCCGGCTACATCCGCGCGCACCTCGCTGACCGGTATACGGCCTGGCGCGCGGGTGAGATCACGGAGCTGGTGCGCCGCATCCGCCGGCTGGTCGACGAGAAACGGCCCGGCGCAGTGCTCTCGGCCGCGGTCTTCGCCGGTGCGGACGGTGCCTACCGCAACGTCTTCCAGGACTGGCGCCGTTGGGCCGCCGAGGGACTCGTCGACGCCGTCTACCCGATGTTCTACGGCGACGCGCGTGCGCGCATCGGCATCTCCGCCTACCTGACCGAGTTGTTCGGTGATCTCGACCGCCGTGCCGCGGCACTGCGGCGTCGCCGCGCCGCGGTCGTGCTCGGCCTCCAGACCGCGCCGTACGACGCCATGGCGCCCGACGTCGCGGCGCAGGCGATCGAGAGCGCACTCGCGAGCGGCGCCGACGGCGTCGCGCTCCAGATGCTGCCGTACTGGTGGCACGAGCAGTACGCGGAGTTCCGGCGCAGTTACGCGCCCCGTTCCGACCCCTGGCCGCCGCTCTGGAATTACGACGCCGTGCTGCGGCAGATCTTCCTGAGTGCGCCGCCGCCGGGTACGCCGCAGGCTCAGCCGAGCGCGCGGCCCGCCAGCAGGTAGGCCACGAGCGTCACGGCGGCGATCGAGGCCAGGTTCAGCCAGATGCCGGCCCGCATCATATCGCGCATGCCGAGGTAGCCGCTGCCGAACACGAGGGCGTTGGGCGGCGTCCCGACCGGCAGCATGAAGGCGGTGGAGGAGGCCAGCGCGCCCGCGGCCATGAACACGAGCGGCTCCTGGCCGAGCCCGTGCGCGGAGGCGGCGAGCACGGGCATCGACATGGCCGCCACGGCGGTGTTGGAGGCGAGCTCGCTCAGGAAGATGAGCGCGGCCACGGTGACCCCGAGCAGCATCCACCCCGGCACACCGCTCAGCGCCGCGAGCGCCTGACCGACTTCGGCGGTCAGCCCGCTCGACTCGAAGGCGCGCGCGAGCGAGAGCCCGCCCCCGAACAGCAGCAGCACGCCCCAGGGCAGCCCCTTCGCCGCCGACCAGTCCAGCACGAACACGCCCTCCCGCCAGTTCACGGGCAGCAGGAAGAGCAGGAGCGCGCCCGCGATCGCGATGGTCGCGTCCTCGACCCCGGGCGCGAGCTGCGTGAGTCCCGGGACCACGAAGACGCCCAGGTCCTTCGGCTCGCGCAGCAGCCACGCCGCCGCCGTGAGCGTGAACACGACGAGCGTCAGCGCCTCGCCGCGCCGCAGCGGCCCCCAGCCGGCGCGTGGCGCGCGCAGCAGCGCCGCGGCCTCGGCGCCGAGGCCGCCGGGCGGGAAGAGCACGAACACGAGCAGCGCCCAGGCGAGCGGCAGCAGCACCAGCACCACGGGCAGGCCCACGGCCATCCAGTCCACGAAGGAGACCTCGCTGCCCAGGAGCTCGCGCGCGGCCGCGGCGAAAACGGCATTGGGCGGCGTGCCGATGAGCGTGCCGATGCCGCCGATGGTGGCCGCGTATGCGATGCCGAGCATCAGCGCCTTGGCGAACGGGAACGGCGCGGTCGGCTCCGGCGGCCGCAACACTTCGGCGAGCGCGAGCGCGACCGGCAGCATCATGGCCGTCGTCGCCGTGTTCGAGATCCAGAGGCTGATGAACGCGGTCGCCGCCATGAAGCCGAGCACCAGGCGGCGCGGCCCCGCCCCGACCGCGCTCACCACGCCCAGCGCCACGCGACGGTGCAGACCCCAGCGCTCCATGGCCTGCGCGATGAGAAACCCGCCCAGAAAGAGGAAAATCACAGGATTGGCGTACGGCGCGGCCGTCTGCTGTGGGTCCAGCACGCCGAGGACGGGGAACAGCGCGAGCGGCAAGAGCGCGGTCGCGGCCAGCGGGATGGCCTCGGTCATCCACCAGATGGCCATGAGCGCGGCCACGGCGGCCGTGCGCTGCGCCGCGGGCGGCAGGGCGAACGGGGGCGCGAGCAGCACGAGCAGGAACGCCACGGCGCCGGCCGGGAGCCCGACCCGCCGCGCGAGCGTCGAGCGACCATCGCCCGGCTCCCGCGCGGGCGCAACGGGCTGGACGCGCTTCGTTCCCGGCGATAGCATAGGGCGCCAAGCTGCGCGGCGCGCTTTCGAACTGTCAAGAAACGCTCATGGCGAACGCACCGCCCGCACCCTCGCAGGGTCCCCGGAGCCCGCGCGAGTCGCAGGCCATCATCAGCGAGCTGATGATGCCCAACCAGGTCAACCCGCTGGGGCATGTGTTCGGCGGCGTCATTCTCTCGATGGTCGACCGCGCCGCGGCCGTGGCGGCCATGCGGCACGCGCGCCGCACGGTCGTAACCGCGTCCATCGATCGCGTCGACTTCCGCCTGCCGATCTACGCCGGCGAGCTCGTCACCTGCCAGGCGCGCGTCACGTACGTCGGCCGCACCTCGATAGAGGTCGAGGTGCAGGTCGAGGCCGAGAACCCGCTCACGGGCGGTCGCCGGCACACCAATACCTGCTACCTCACGTTCGTCGGGATCGACGAGAGCCACACTCCGGTGCCCGTGCCCCCGCTCAAGCTGGAGACCGACGAGGAGAAGCGCCGCTTCCGGGAAGGTGAGCTCCGCCGCGCGCACCGCCTGCGGCTGCTCGAGGAGCTCGGCCAGAAGCGGCCGTGAGGCTGCTCTCTTGCGCGGTTTTCTAGCGCTCGATCACCATCGCGAAGCCCATGGCTCCCGCCGCGCACACGCTGATCAGGCCGAGGCTGCCGCCGCGCCGGCGCAGCTCGTTCAGCAACGTCGTCGTGAGGCGCGCCCCCGTGGCGCCGAACGGGTGACCGAGGGCAATGCTCCCGCCCATGACGTTGATCCGCTCCTCGTCCAGGATTCCGACCTTGTGGGGCCGGCCGAGCTCGCGCCGGGCGAAGTCGTCGGAGTCCAGCGCCTGCAGGTTCGAGAGCACCTGGGCGGCGAAGGCTTCGTGCATCTCCCAGAGGTCGATGTCCTTCATGGCGACGCCGGCCCGGTCGAGCGCCGTGGGCACCGCGTACGCCGGGCCCTGCAGGAGCTGGGCGGACGGCGCCAGCGCAGTGTAGGCCCAGCTCCGGATGAAACCCAGCGGCTCGTAGCCGAGCGCACGCGCCTTCTCCTCGCTCATGAGCAGCACGGCGGCGGCGCCGTCGGTCAGGGGGGAAGAGTTCCCCGCCGTGACCGAGCCGAAGCGGCGGTCGAAGACGGGCGGCAGCGCCGCGAGCTTCTCCAGGCTCGTGTCCGCGCGGATGCCGTTGTCGCGCGTGACCACCTGCGAGTAATCCGGCGGCATGAATAGCGGCGCGATCTCCTGCGTGAGCCGCCCATCCTCGCTCCCCTGCCACGCGCGCTGGTGCGAGCGTAGCGCCCAGCGATCCTGCTCTTCCCGCGGGATGCGGTTTTCCTTGGCCATCCGCTCCGCGCTCTGCCCCATGGTCTCACCCGTGGACGGCTCGGCGATGGCCGGCGTGACCGGCACCAGCTCTCTGGGACGAAAGCCCGCGAACGCCTTCAGCTTCTGGGCCGGCGTGCGCGCGCGCGACGCCGCGAGCAGTCGGTCGCGCAAGCGCCGGCCGAGCAGGATCGGAATGTCCGACAGCACTTCGGCGCCCCCCGCCACCACCACGTCCGCGTGACCGCGCGCGATCGCGTCCGCCGCAGAGGTGATGGCTTGATTCGCGGATGCGCACGCACGGTTGACCGTGTAGGCGGGGACGGTGGCAGGCAGGCTGGCGCCAAGGCCGACCTCGCGCGCCAGGTTGGGCGCGAGCACCGATGGGATAACCGTGCCGAAGACGACTTCCTCCACTTCGCGGGGCCGGAGCTCCGCGCGGCTGAGCAGCTCCCGCACCGCGAGTGCGCCCAGCGCGGCCGGGGCCATGTCCTTGAAGGCCGTGCCGGATTTGCAGAACGGCGTCCGGCACCCGGCCACGAGCGCAACGCGCCTTCCAATCCAGTTCACACTCAGTTCACAGTTGACAGTCTACAGTTGACAGTTGGCGTCCGGGCATTTGAAACTTCCGGTGTCGCGCAAGCTAGGATTTCCGCGAAGACTTTTAACTGTAAACTGTCAACTGTCAACTGTAAACTAAAGATGCCGCTGCGAGCTGCGATACCAGCCGATATCCAACCCCTCGCCGAGCTCTGGGACCAGGCGTTCCCGGGCGAGCGCACGCTGGCCGAGCGCGCGCGCCAACTGGAGCTCGGCATCCCGTACGGCGGCATCGAAAGCGTTTGGGTGCTGGAGGATGCCGGCCGCCTCGTCGGCACCTTCAAGGCGCTCCGGTTCCGCGAGTACATCGCAGCCGCGCCGCTCGCCATGCTCGGCCTGGCCGCCGTCGCCGTCGCCGCCGACGCGCGACGCCGCGGCCTCGGCCGCCGCCTCTGCCAGGACGCCATCCGGGTGGGCCGCGAGCGCGGCGACCTGGTCAGCGCGCTCTACCCGTTCCGCCCCGATTTCTATCACGCGCTCGGTTGGGGCCTCACCGGCGAGCTGCACGAGTTCTGCTTCCGCGCCGACGCGCTGCCGGACGCCCCGGCCCGTCGCCACGTGCGCGCCGCGACCGCCGCCGATCGGGCAGCCATCGCGGACTGCTACGCCCGTGTGGCGGCCCGCTCGAACGGCCCGATCGCGCGCGCCGAGCGGGCCTGGGATCATCACCTGGGACAGACGCGCGCCTGCGTGTACGACGATGGCCGCACCCGCGGATACCTGCTCGCGCGCTACGGGCGCGACCGGGCGCCCGAGGCCCGCACGCTGCACATCCACGAGCTGCTCGCGGAAGACGACGTCGCCTACGGCGGCCTGCTGGCATGGATCGCCTGCCAGCGCGACCAGTGGCCACGCGTGCGCTACCAGGCCAGAGCGGCCGAGCTGCTCGCGCTCCGCTTGCGCGACCCGCGCCCGCCGGGATATCGACCGGCCCGCAGGCTCTGGTTCCCCACGGCCCGGGTGCTGCGCGGCCCCATGATCCGCGTGCTCGACGTGGCCGGCGCGCTCGCCGCGCGCACCCGGTGGGGCGAGCGTGACCACGCTCTCACGCTGCGCATCGAGGTGCAGGACGCCGAGGTGCCGGAGAACCGCGGGCCATGGATCCTGGAGATCGAGCGGACGGGCGCGCACGTGCGGCGCGCACAAGGCACCGCGCGCGCGCACGCCGGCCTCGCGACCGACGCCGCGACTTTCGCCCAGATCTACGCGGGCGAGCTGCTCCCCAGCGCCGCGGCCCGTCTGGGCCGCGCCCAAATCGAAGGCGCGGCCGATGCGATCGACCGCGCCTTTCGCGTCCACGAGCCGTTCTGGCTGCTGGACGAATTCTGAGAAGCAGGGGTCAGGGAGCAGGGGTCTGGGGTCAGGGGTCAGAGACTTCAGATCGAGGATCTAGCATCGCCTGGGCATCAGCTGATCCCTGATCCCTGGTCCCTGACCCCTGCTTTATCGCTTCCTCCAGCGCATTCCACCCGAGCAACGCGCACTTGATGCGCACCGGATACTTGCTCACGCCGGCCAGCACACGCAGCTCCCCGAGCTGCTTGTCTCGCGCCGCATCCCCGTCTCCGTGCATCATCGCCGTGAAGCGGTCGGCGAGCTGTTTTGCCTCCTCGACCATCTTCCCCTTCAGCACCTGCGTCATCATGGAGATGGACGCCTGCGAGATCGAGCAACCCTGCCCGTCGAAGCGGGCGTCCGCGATGCGGCCGTGGGCGAGGCGAAGGCGGAGCACGACGTCGTCGCCGCAGGCAGGATTGTTCATGTGCACACGCGCGGTGGCGTCCGGCAGCTCGCCCTTGTTGCGGGGCCTCTTGTAGTGGTC
>JACQPS010000289.1 GCA_016207445.1 Gemmatimonadota bacterium
CGCTTGCTTTCGGCACGGACGCGGCGCCGACAGAAGCGCACGCGGATTGGGGCGCGCCGGTGGAGCCGGCCGGTGCGGACGCGCTCGCGGGAGCTCTCGGCGACGAAGTGGTCACGGAGACGATGGCGGAGCTGTATGCGCGCCAGGGGCTGCACGAGCGCGCGGCCGAGGTGTATCGCGCGCTGCTGCGCGAGCGCCCCGGCGACGAACGGCTCCAGCGCCGGCTCGATGAGGTCGCCGGCGCCTCGGCCGAAGCCGCGCGGCGCGCGCCACCGGAGCCGCGCCCCGCCGAGCCGGCGCCCGAATGGATGGTCGAGCTGGGCTTCGAGGATACAGCCCCCGCGTTCGCGCCGGCGGAGAAACCGGCCGTGCCGCTCGAAGAGCCGGCGCCGCCCGGGCTCGCCGGCGAGGACCTCGGTCTCGTGCCCGTAGGCGAGCCGATCAACCCGCCGGCGTTGCCCCTGCCGGCTGCGCCGGTCGAAGAGCTGGAGTCCGCCTGGACGGGCGGCGGCGGCGCCGCGCGGGAGTCCCCGAGCCCGTATGACTGGATGGAGGAAGCACGCGCCGAGCCCCCGGCGGGCGAGCCGAGCATCCTCGAGTACTTCCGCGGCCTCATCGCGTGGCGCGCGAGCGCCGGCGCCGCGCCACTGGGCGTGGACGAGCGGGAGCCGCAGGAGGCCGAGCCACTCCCCCTCTTCATGCCCGACGAGCCGATCCGTCCACACGTACCGGCCGCGCCCGCGCAGCCGGTCCCTGCCGCTGCCGCGGCGACCGACGAGTTCGATCGGCTCTTCGAGCTGACGGAGGAGACGTCGCAGCCCGCTGGCGCAGCGGCAGCAACTGCCGCTCCCGCGCCCGCGGCGGCGTCGTCGCCCCCCGCCTCGGAGACCGCGCCACCGCGCGAAGGGGCGGAGGACGATGACCTGGAGATGTTTCGGGCGTGGCTCCAAAGCCTGAAGCGCTGAGGATCGCGGTCGTTCACGGCCCGAGCCTGAATCTTCTCGGCCGCCGCGAGCCGGAGCTTTACGGCCGTACCACGCTGCCGGAGATCGATGCGCGACTGCGAGATCTCGGCCGGGAACTGGGCGTGGAGATCGAGAGCGTCCAGGCCAACGGCGAAGGAGAGCTCGTCGACTTCATTCAGGAGCGGGCCGCGCGCGTCGCCGGCTTCCTCGTGAACGCCGGCGGCTACACCCATAGCAGTGTGGCGCTGCTCGACGCACTGCTCGCGACCGGCCGACCCTTCATCGAGGTACACCTCACCAACCTCCACGCGCGCGAACCGTTCCGCCATCGCTCGCTGCTCTCGGCGCGCGCCGCGGGTGTGGTCATGGGCTTCGGCCCGGAAAGCTATCTGCTGGGTCTGCGCGGGCTCGTCGCTCGGCTGCGTGGCGAAGCCGGCGCGCCGAAGTTATCATAGGCGGAGCTGGAGGGCGCGCAGCGCCGCCATACGTTTCGCAGCCGCCGCGGGCGGGGGGTGCGTGCCCCGCGGCGTCTCGATCTGTCCTGATCCGCCGGCCCGGGAGGTGCCTAGCGCGCGGTCTCTGTTCGAAAAGGGAGAAAGCAATGGCGAAAACCGCAGGGGGACGTCCGGTCAGCGGCCGGAAGACCGGCACCGAGCGCACGGTGGCGCGCGAGCCGGTGCTGCCCGAGGCCGATGGCAAGCGCGGTGCCGATCGCGACGGACGCTCTCCGCGGGCGTCGGCTCCCGCGAAGCGAACGGGGCGCGGGGAGAATGGTCCGCCGAGGGCACAACCTGTTCGGGCGGGTCAGGCCATGATCGATCTCGAATTCGTGCGCGGGCTCATCGCCGCCGTGGACGACAGCGGTATCGATTCGCTGGAGATCACGCGCGCCGGGACCCGCATTCGTATTTCGAAGACGCCGCCGCCTGCCGCGCCGGTGGCCGTGCCCAGCGCCGTGAGAAATTCGGCGGCCGCGCCCGCCCCCGCTGCGGCCGCGCCGGCTTCGGTCGAGCCGAGACCGCAACCGCTGACGCGTCCGCTCGTCGATGTGGTCTCGCCCATGGTGGGGACCTTCTATGCCGCGCCCGCACCCGAGGCGCCTCCCTACGTGGAACCGGGGAGCCACATCACGAAGGGTCAGACGCTGTGCATCCTGGAGGCCATGAAGCTCATGAACGAGCTGGAGAGCGAGGTCGACGGGATCGTGCGTGAGATCCTGGTGGAGAACGCGGAGCCGGTCGAATACGGCCAGGTGCTCATGCGCATCGAGCCGGCCGGCGCCCGCGGCTAGACGGCCCGTCCGACGTCTTCCTCCTTCCACGAACGAAACTGGAGCGTGCTTCGGCGACGCCGCCTCCCGCACACGCGCGTGCGCGGCGCCGGCGTGCGCCGCCTCGGCGGCGACCCAGAACTGGCGAACGACGACCCTTCATGTTCAAGAAGATCCTGATCGCAAACCGTGGCGAGATCGCGCTCCGGGTCATCCGCGCGTGCCGGGAGCTCGGGGTCCGGACCGTGGCCGTCTACAGCCAAGCGGACCGCGAGTCGCTGCACGTCCGCTTCGCGGATGAGGACGTGTGCATCGGTCCGCCGCCGGCGCGAGACAGCTACCTGAACATTCCCCGCCTGATCGCGGCCGCCGAGATCACCGGCGCCGAGGCGATCCATCCCGGTTACGGCTTTCTCGCCGAAAACGCCGAGTTCGCCGAGATCTGCGAGCACTCCGACATCGTCTTCATCGGTCCGACCGCGGAGCAGATCCGGCTGATGGGCGACAAGGTCGTCGCCCGCCGCACCATGGCGTCGGTCGGGGTTCCGACCGTGCCGGGCAGCGAGGGCGCGCTGGCCAGCCTGGAGGAGGCGCTCGCCAGCGCCCGCGCCATCGGGTTTCCGGTGATGATCAAGGCCGCGGCGGGCGGCGGCGGCAAGGGCATGCGCGTCGCGCCGGACGAAGCCACGTTCGCGACCCAGTTCCAGATGGCGCAGAACGAGGCGCAAGCCGCCTTCGGCGACCCGTCGGTGTATCTCGAGAAGTACCTGGTCCGGCCGCGTCACGTCGAATTCCAGGTCCTGGGCGACCGCCACGGCCGCATCATGCACCTGGGCGAGCGCGAGTGCTCGATCCAGCGCCGCCACCAGAAGCTGATCGAGGAGGCGCCCTCGCCCGCGCTCACGCCCGAGCTGCGCAAGCGCATGGGGGAGGCGGCCGTACGCGGCGCCCAGTCGATCCGCTACCTCTCGGCGGGCACCGTCGAGTTTCTGCTCGACGAGGACGGCCGGTTTTATTTCATGGAGATGAACACGCGCATCCAGGTCGAGCACCCGGTGACGGAGTTGGTCACGGGCGTCGACCTGGTCAAGGAGCAGATCCGGATCGCTGCCGGCGAGCCGCTCTCGCTTCCCCGGAAGAACTCGGTGGAGCTGCGGGGTCACGCGATCGAGTGCCGCGTGAACGCCGAGGACCCCGCGAGAAGCTTCCGGCCGAGCCCCGGCACGATTACTATCTTTCATCCACCGGGCGGGCCGGGCGTGCGTGTGGATACCCATGCCTACGCGGGTTACCAGGTCCCGCCGTATTACGACTCGTTGATCGGCAAGCTGATCGTGCACGGCTGCACGCGCGAGGAAGCGATCGTGCGCATGCGGCTGGCCCTCGAGTCCTTTATCATCGAGGGCGTCCACACCACGATTCCCTTCCTGCTCGAGCTCCTGCACGAGCCCGCGTTCATCGCGGGCGAGGTGGACACGAAGTTCCTGGAGCGGCGCATGGCGGAGCGCACGGCCGCATGAAGCTGGCCGTCTTCTTCTCGCCGGACGAGCCGGCCTCCGCGGATCTGGCGCGGCGGACGGTCGTCATCATCGATGTGCTGCGGGCGACCAGCACGATCGTAGAGGCGCTGGCGCACGGCGCGCGCGCGATCCTGCCCGCGGAAAACATCGAGGAGGCGGTGAAGGTGGCGAAGAACGTGGGGCGAGACGCGGCGCTCCTGTGCGGGGAGCGCGGCGGGCTGCGCATCGACGGCTTCGACCTGGGAAACTCGCCGGCCGAGTATACGCCCGAGGCGGTGGGCGGCAAGCTGCTGGTGATGACGACGACGAACGGCACCTCCGCGCTGCTCGCCACCTCGCACGCGAAGCGTTCGCTCGTCGCTTCCTTCTTCAACCTGGAGGCGGTCGCGGCGGACCTCGCCAGCCGCGAAGAGGAGGACGAGGTGGTGGTCGTGTGCGCGGGGCGCGAGGGACGCTTCGCGCTCGAGGATGCCGTGTGCGCCGGCGCACTCGCGCTACGCTTGCGCAATCACCTGGGCCGCCGGCTCGAGCCGAACGACGCCGCGTCCGCGGCGCTCATGCTGGGTGCGCGCTACTCGCGCTCGCCCGCGCGGCTGCTGCGGCGGACCGAGGCGGGCAAACAGCTCGCCTCCATCGGGCACGCGGCAGACGTGGCGTTCTGCGCGGAGGTGGACCGGCACAAGGTCGTGCCGGAGCTGCGGGAGCGGCAGATTACTTTGTGACTACGAGAATCGGCACGTGAACTTCGGCACTTTAGAATCGGCACCTCAAAACCGGCACAACGCCTCAGTTCGATGTGACGAAGTACGAGTGCCGACGTTAAAGTGCCGACGTTAAAGTGCCGACGTTAAAGTGCCGACGTTAAAGTGCCGACGTTAAAGTGCCGATGTTAGTGTGCCGAAGTAGGAGTGCCGCATGCTGAAAGAGGCACAGCGACGCGAATTGCTGGGGCTGGCCCTGCTGGCTCTGGCGGTGTTCCTGACGCTGAGCCTCGTCCCTCCTTCCGCTCTCGGTGGGGTGGGCGAGCGGCTGTTCCCCTCCGGCAATCTCATGGGCGTGGTGGGGCTGGTGCTGGCGGAAGCCGGGCTCGACCTGCTGGGCGCAGGCGCGCTGCTGCTGCCGATCGTGCCGGCGCTGGCCGGTGCGGCGAGCTTCGGTTGGATGCCGCGCGAGTCGGCCGTACGCCTGGCCTGGCTGAGCGCGGGCCTCACCATCCTGCTGCCGACGACGCTGGCCGTGCTCGATACCGGCCAATCCGCCGCCCTGGCCGCGGCCACGCCAACGGCCGGCTGGGCAGGCCGCATGCTGCGGGTGCCCCTCGTCGCCCTCTTCGGCTGGTTCGGTGCGCTCTTCGCGCTTGCGTTCCTGGGGATCGCGCTCTCGGTGGCGACGGTGGGGTGGAATCCGGCTCGGGCGGGGGCGCGCGCCGCCGCACGCGGCGCCGTGGGCCTGCGCGCCACGCTCGCGCAGGCATGGGCCGGGCACGCGGAGGCGCGGAGACGCCGAGCAGCGGCGAAAGCCAAGCCCAAGAGTCCGGGGCAGGTATCGCGCATCGATCTGGCGGCCGTCGCCGCCACGGTGACCGAGCCGCCGAAAGTCGAGCGGCCGAAGCCAGCGCCCGCGAAGGTCGAAAAGGCGATAGAGGAGAAGGGGAAAGCGGAGCCGCGCAAGCAGGCGAAGGCGGCGGTGGAGCATGGGCCCGCGGGGCCGCGCGCCGTCGCCGGCGAGCATCCGCCGGTCGAGCTGCTCTCGGCCGCTCCGGCGAAGGATGCCGCGCTCAGCGAGCAGGAACTCGATCGGCTGGGCGAGATCGTGGTCGAGACGCTGCGCACCTTCAAGGTCGAGGGCCGCATCGTCGGGCGCACGACCGGCCCGGTCGTGACCCAGTTCGAATTCGTGCCCGCGCCGGGCATCAAGGTGAACCGGATCGCCGCGCTGGACGCCGATCTCGCGCTCGCGCTCAAGGCCCCGAGCGTGCGCATCGTGGCGCCGATCCCGGGCAAGGGCGCCGTGGGCGTGGAGGTGCCGAACCCGGAGCCCGAGGTGGTCTACCTGCGCGAGATTCTGGACGCGCCGGCCTTCCAGCGCTCGCGCGGGCACCTGCCGATCGCGCTCGGACGGGACCTGACCGGGCGCCCGTACGTGGCGGATCTCACGAAGATGCCGCACCTGCTCATCGCGGGGACGACCGGGTCCGGCAAGTCCATCTGCATCAACACGCTGATCACGAGCCTCTGCTACCGCCATTCGCCGCGCACGCTGCGGTTCCTGCTCATCGACCCCAAGATGGTCGAGCTGAGCATGTACGCATCGCTGCCGCACCTGCGGCATCCGGTCGTGACCGACCCGCGCGACGCGGCCACCGTGCTGAAATGGGCCGTGCTCGAGATGGAGCGCCGCTACGAGTTACTCTCGGAGAACGGCGCCCGTTCGCTCGCCGAGTTCAACCGCCGGCTCGAGGAAGGCCAGACGCTCCGGCGCGCGGAGCCGGTCGGCCCCGAGGGCGACCCCGACCGGTGGACGTATACGGACGGGCCGCTGCCGTACATCGTGCTGGTCGTCGACGAGCTCGCGGACCTGATCCTGACGGTGCAGGCCGACGTCGAGCGCCCGCTCGCGCAG
>JACQPS010000290.1 GCA_016207445.1 Gemmatimonadota bacterium
GGGGGCCGCGCGCGGCCCCCTGACCCCCTGACACATTGGCGTTCTCGGCGTTCTCCGCGGTCTCTGCGGTGAAAAATTACCCCTCGTAGCCGTCGTCGCTGGCCGTGCCGCCCGCCGGCACGCCCTTCTTCCCCAGCAGCTCGCGCACCTTTGCCTCGACCTGTCCGGCGACTTCCTTGTTCTCCTTCAGGAACGCCTTCGCGTTCTCGCGGCCCTGGCCCAGACGCGTGCCGCCGTAGGTGAACCACGCGCCCGCCTTCTCGATCACCTCGGTCTCGACGCCCAGGTCAACCAGCAGCCCCACGTGGCTGATGCCCTCGTTGAACATGATGTCGAACTCGGCCTGCCGGAACGGCGGCGCGCACTTGTTCTTGACCACCTTGACGCGCGTGCGGCTGCCGACCTGCTCCTGCCCCTCCTTGATCGCGCCCACGCGGCGGATGTCGAGCCGGACGCTCGCGTAGAACTTGAGCGCTCGGCCGCCCGACGTCGTCTCCGGATTGCCGAACATGACGCCGATCTTCTCGCGGATCTGGTTGGTGAAGATCACGGCCGTGCGGGAGCGGTTGACCGCGCCCGTCAGCTTGCGCAGCGCCTGGCTCATGAGCCGCGCCTGCAGCCCGACGTGCGCGTCGCCCATCTCGCCCTCGATCTCCGCGCGCGGCACGAGCGCGGCCACCGAGTCGATGACGACGACGTCGACCGCGCCGCTCCGGATGAGCACCTCCGCGATCTCGAGCGCCTGCTCGCCCGTGTCGGGCTGGCTCACCAGCAGGTTGTCGACATCTATGCCCAGCTTGCGCCCGTACTCGGTGTCCAGTGCATGCTCGGCGTCCACGAAGGCGGCCACGCCACCACTCCGCTGCGCGTTCGCGATGACGTGCAGGCAGAGCGTGGTCTTGCCGCTCGACTCCGGCCCGTAGATCTCCGTGATGCGCCCGCGCGGGATGCCGCCAATCCCGATCGCGGCATCCAAGTTCATGGCGCCGGTCGAGATCGTCTCGATGTGCAGGCGCGCATCGGCGCCCATGCGCATGATCGAGCCCTTGCCGTACGAGCGCTCGATCTGCGCGATGGCCACGTTCAATGCCTTGCGGCGCTCCTCTGACAGCTCGGTGCCCGGCATGTCGCTGCCCATCTTCGGTTTCATCTTCGCGATTTCGGCGCTGATTTTCATGTAAGATACCTCGTCGCGGGGGCGGGCGGAAGATGGCTGCGCGCGCGTGGAGCGACAAGGCGGAGAAGCGCCGATCTCATGCGCCGTTGAGCCGTGTGCGTGGGCTACCGGCGGAACACCTCGGCGAGCGCGGCCGCGGCCTGGTGGATCGCGTCGTCGTCGACATCCAGGTGGGTGACGGCGCGCAGCCGCCGCGGCGTGAACTCCTCGAGCAGCACGTCGCGGCGGGCGAGCTCGCGTGCGACCGTGGCGGCGTCCAGATCCGGGCGCTGGAGGTCCAGCATCACGATGTTCGTCTCGGGCTCGACGACGTCGACGCCGTCGATCACGCGGGCGAGGTCCGCGAGCAGCCGGGCGCGCCGGTGATCATCGACCAGGCGCGCGCGGTGGTGCTCGAGAGCGAAGAACCCCGCGGCCGCCAGGATGCCGACCTGGCGCATGGCGCCGCCGAGGCGGCGCCGGATCCGCCGCGCCGTCTGTATGAGCTCGGCGGGGCCCGCCAGGAGCGAGCCCGCGGGACACCCCAGCCCCTTGGACAGCGAGACCATCACGGTATCGACGTCCGCGGCCAGGTCCGCCTCCGGCAGCGCGGTGGCCGCGGCCGCGTTCCACAGCCGCGCGCCATCCAGGTGCACGGGCAAGCCGCGCGCGCGCGCGAGCTCGCCGATCCCGCGTAGATTCTCCACGGGCAGCACCCGGCCTCCGGCCGCGTTGTGCGTGTTCTCCACGCAAATGAGCGAGGTGCGAATCTGGTAGCGGCTGGGCGGCCGGATCGCCGCTGCGATCAGCTCCGCCGTCAGCATCCCGCCCGGCGCCGGCACCGCCCGCAATTGCACGCTCGCCCAGTGCGCGGGCGCGCCGTCCTCCCAATCGATGATGTGGCTCGTGTCCTCGACGACGACCTCGGTCGCGGGCGGCGCCAGCAGCAAGAGCGCCGCCTCGTTGGCCATGATGCCGCTCGGGAAGAAGAGCGCGGCCTCCTTCCCCAGCAGCTGCGCGACCCGGTGCTCCAGGGCCCGGACGGTCGGGTCTTCGCCGCGCGCATCATCTCCCACCTCGGCGCGCGCCATGACCGCACGCATCTCCGGCGTGGGGCGCGTGACGGTGTCGCTGCGGAGATCGATCATACTTTCGTCGGGATCGGGATAGGGATCGGGATCGGGATGGGGAACGGCCCCGATCCCGATCCCTATCCCCATCCCGATCCCGGTGCCGGCTCAGTCCAGTTGTCCGGTGCGCACCCTGCTATGGATCGCCTCGAGCAGCGCGCGCGCATACACGCGTGCTTCCTCGCTCGGCCCACCCTGGTGCACGGCGCGCCGGTGCTCGAAGAACAGGCACGTGCGCAGCTCGGACAGTGTGGACGGGAGCACGCCTTCCTCCCGGAAGCGTTTGGCCGCACGGTTCGCGAGCACGGCCGCCGCCCCGAACGAGCCCCAGTGCTCGTAGGCGAAGAAGCTGTGCGCGAACGCCGCGTGCTCGTGCCAGTCGGCGTCGGGCGCGGGCAGGTCCTGGAGTCGCAGCTGCGCGTTCGGCACGTGCTCCACCGCTCAAAAGATCGGCGTCGCCGCGGCCGGCCACAAGGACGGCGCGCGACCTTGCGGTTCCCCCTCCGCCTCCCGAACTTGCACTCTCGCATGGCAGGGAAAACCCTTTACCGCTAAGCACGCAAAGAACGGGAAGAAAAGCCGCTAATGTTCCGTTCTTTGCGCCCTTTGCGCCCTTTGCGGTGAAATTTCTCGGGTACAGCCTACCACTCGGCCCAGGGCAGGAAGGAGGGTTCGATGCCGTATCCGTTCAAGCTCCCCGAAGTCGGCTACGCGTACGACGCGCTCGAGCCGCACATCGACGCCCGCACCATGGAGATCCACCACACCAAGCACCACGCGGCCTACACCAACAACCTGAACGCCGCGCTGGAGAAGCACGCGGACTTCCACGGCCGCGAGGCCGAGGACATCCTGCGCAACCTGAGCGAAGTGCCCGAGGCGATACGCACGGCCGTGCGCAACAACGGCGGCGGCTTCGTGAACCACGCCTGGTTCTGGCGCTGGATGCGGCCGGGCGGCGCGAAGGAGCCCAGAGGTGAGGTGGCGAAGGCCATCGAGAAGACCTTCGGCTCCTTCGACTCCTTCAAGGACGGCTTCACCAAGGCCGCGACCGGCCGCTTCGGCTCCGGCTGGGCCTGGCTCGTGCTCGACACGGCCAGCACGCTCCAGGTGCTCTCGACCGCGAACCAGGACTGCCCGGTCATGGAAGGGCAGGCAGCCGTGCTCGGGCTGGATGTCTGGGAGCACGCCTACTACCTGAAGTACCAGAACCGCCGGCCCGACTACGTCGCGGCCTGGTGGAACGTCGTGAACTGGGATGCCGTGAGCGAGTCCTACGACGCCGCCCGTAAGCGTCGCTGACCGCCAGTTTCAAAGTCGAAAGTTCAAAGTCGAACGTCTATTCCGTGCAGCGGAGGCACACCGCCGCCCGGAATACGGTACCTTGAACTTTCGACTTTCGACTCTGGCGCCACGGGCGTTCCACTCAATCGTTCCCCGCCGGCAGCCGCCGCCCGCATTCGGCGCAGAAGCGGCTGCCGGCGGGGTTCGCGTTCCGGCAGCGCGGGCAGATGGTCCCGGCCCGCAGTGCCTCACGATAGCGCCGCACCTCTTCCTCCAGCTCGGCCTCGGCCGGCGGGGCCGCACCCGCGCCCGACCGTGGCCGCACGATCGGATAGAGCACGGCAGCAATGCCGGCCACCGCAATCAGCAACGGGATCAGAATCTCCATTTACCTTCGACTCCACACTTCGGGCGGGGGCGGGGGCGGGGGCGGGGGCGAGGGCAAACCGGGTTCACACCGGGCGAGGGAAGGTCAGGCGAGGGGAACCCCCCCCCCTCGTGCTCCCGTA
>JACQPS010000293.1 GCA_016207445.1 Gemmatimonadota bacterium
TCGCGCTCCCGATCCTGCTCGGCGCCGGGCAGGTGGCGTGGGCGACGAAGTTTCTGGATGACGTCGCCTCGCAGGGATTCCCGCTGCCCTGGGCGGGCTTCGTGAGCTGGGCTGAGTACGCGACGGGCCGCAGCCGCGTCGCGTTCCGTCACTGGTGGCAGGGGGTGGAGCAGGGGGCCGAGGCCGCGGACGCCGCCATGGTCATCGCGCCGTTCGTGTACGGCCTCCTGGGCGCGGAGCCGGATGCGCCGAGGACTCGCCTGCGGCTGCGCCCGCAGGTCCCGGCGTCGTGGGATCGGCTCACGGTCGAACGGCTCCGGGTCGCGGACGCGAGTCTCACGCTCCGCTATGATCGAGCCGGTGCGTGTCACCGCTTCCGCGTCGCTCAGGAAACCGGTGCTGTACCGCTCCGGCTCGTGCTCGAGGCCGCCCTGCCTGGCCGCCGCCTCGCCCACGCCCGCGTGGAGGGCCGGTCCGCCGAGCTGGACGCCCGCGTCTTCGGCGAGCGGCTGCTCGTGCCGCTGCAACTCGTAGTGGATCATGAGCGAACCGTCGAGCTCGTCACAGACCGAAGTCTCGACGCTCCGGCCGACTGAGGCGCTGGGGATCGAGGGCGAGCCGGCGCCGCCGCCGCGCCGCGTGCGCCGCCGTCGCCTCGCCATCGCGGCCGCGATCGCCGCGGCCGCCATCGCGCTCGCGCTGGTGGTGGGCCGGCTGCGGCCCGAAGGCGTCGAGCACTACGGCTTCGCGTCGCTGCTGCCGGCGATCACGACCCTGGCGCTCGTCTTCATCACGCGCGAGGTCATCAGCTCGCTGTTCCTGGGCATTGTGGTCGGCGGGCTGGTCAGCGCGAACTGGAACGTGGTGGACGCCTACCTGCTCCCATCCATAGGCAGCGATGCGTACGCCATCATCCTGCTCGTCTACCTGTGGGCGCTCGGCGGCCTGGTCGGGCTCTGGACCCGCACGGGCGGGGCCCGGCACTTCGCGGCGTGGGCGGGCCGCACGATCGTGCGCGGGCCGCGCTCGGCCAAGTTCTTCGCCTGGCTCATGGGTCTGGTATTCCACCAGGGGGGCACCATCTCGACCGTGCTCGCGGGCACCACGGTGCGGCCGGTGACCGATGAGGAGAGGGTGAGTCACGAAGAGGTCTCCTACATCGTGGACTCCACGGCCTCCCCCGTCGCCAGCATCATCCCGCTGAACGCGTGGCCGATCTACGTGGCCGGGCTCGTGGTGGGCACGACTCCGCTGTTCGCCACCGAGCAGCAGGCGATCAGCTTCTTCTTCCGCGCCGTGCCCTTCAACTTCTACGCGATCCTCGCCGTCACCTCCACGCTCTTCTTCGCGCTCGAGCTGCTGCCCTGGGAGGGACGGCGCATGCGCGCCGCTCGCGAACGCTCACGCCAGAGGGGACTGCTGAACGCGCCGGGCGCGCGCCCCATCGCGGCCGAGGAGCTGATGCAGCTCAAGGTGCCGCGGCATTACCCGACCGGGCTCGACGACTTTCTCATCCCGCTCGCCATGCTCATCGGCGTGGCGGCCACGGGCGTGGTGCCGGGGCTCCTCGCGGGCGACCTCTCGCGCATCAACGTGCCGATCGCGGAGGCGTTCGGCCTGGCCGTGCTCACCGCGATCGTGCTCGCGCTGCTGAAGGGGATGAGCGTGCAGGACGCACTCGACGGCTTCATCGATGGCGCGAAGGGCGTCACCATCGGCGCGATCATCCTCGGCCTCGCGGTAACGCTCGGACAGGTGTCCAAGTCGCTCGGGACCGCCGCGTACATCGTGGACACGACCGCAGGCGCGATCCACCCCGTCCTGCTGCCGGCGCTCTTGCTGGCGATCACCATGGGCATCTCCTTCTCGACCGGCACGTCCTTCGGCACCTACGCCGTGGTCTTCCCGATCGCCATGCCCCTGGCCTATGCCGTCCATCCCGACCCATTTTACCAGCTGCTCTGCTTCGGCGCCGTGACGGGCGGATCCGTGTTCGGCGACCAGTGCTCGCCCATCTCCGACACCACCATCCTGAGCTCGCTCGCGACGGGCGCGGATGTCATGGATCACGTATACACACAGCTGCCGCTCGCCGCCGCGGCGGCGGGGCTGGCGGGAGGATTATACCTCTTGTTGGCAGCCTTGGCCGTCTAAAACCGGTACCACGAAAGGCGGTACCACGAGAGGCGGTACCACGAAAGGCGGTACCACGAGAGGCGGTACCACGA
>JACQPS010000294.1 GCA_016207445.1 Gemmatimonadota bacterium
CTGACCGCTGTCGCCGTCGTCGCGTGGCTGCTGGGTTTGCCCAGACTGACCAACCGGTTGTGGGCGGGGATCTGGATCGGCGCGGTGGCGACCGCGTCCCTGGACGTGATCCGCCTGACCGGCTTCTCTCTCGGGTTCATGCCGGGCAACATGCCGCGCATGTTCGGCGTGCTGATCCTGGACCGGATGGCGATGGGTCCCAGCACCAGCTCCGATCTGGTGGGCTACCTGTATCACTACTGGGTGGGGGCGTGCTTCGGGCTGGTGTACACGCTCATGCTGGGGAGGGTGCAGTGGTGGGCGGGCGTGGTCTGGGGGCTGATCGTTGAGCTGGGGATGATGACGACCCCGCCAATGGTCGTTGCGATGGACACCGGCTTCTTCGGCCTGAAGGAGGGGCCAGGCGTGCTGATCACGAGTGTGCCCGCTCACATTGCATTCGGAGCTGTGCTCGGGCTCCTCGCTCAATCCTACGTGCGGCACCCCGGTTCGGTGTTCCGCCTCCTGCACGGCAGGGAGGTCCGCGCGCTTGCCTGGAGGACGCGGTGAGATGAGGCGCCGGATCCGCGGCTGACCGTATGCTCTACGCCGACCTGCGCGATACCGAGCTTGCGCGGAAACTCGCGGCGCTGTCCCCGGTGCCCGGCATCGACCGGCGCTTCCACGAGGCAGCGGGGCGGGCGGGGGGCGCGTCACGGATTCAAGAGTTGCGCGGCCCGTGGCCGGTGACGCTCCGCGGCCTGAGCGGCCGCCGGGACATCTTCAAGTACATCGGGGACGCATGAGCACTGCTTGGCCGGTCGCGCTCGGCCGCGGCCGGGCTGGGGTGCGACCCGCGCCGCTCGAGCTCTATGTCGTGGCCGCGCTCGCGTACGCGGCCTTCGGCGCCATCTTCCAGGCCTTACCACCCTTCTTTGAGGATCTCGGGCGCGAGCTGAGCGTGGGGCGAACGCTCACAGGCCTGTCCATGGCGGCTTTCCTCGCGCCGGTCGCGTTTGCCTCACTGCTCTTGGGGCAAGGTGTCGACCGCTATGGCACGGGTCGTGTCGGCAGGCTGGGGTTCGTCCTGCTGCTGGGTGGTGGCGCCCTCACGGCTCTGGCGGGATCGATCGGTTTTCTGCTCACGGCCCGCGCCGTCGCGGGGCTGGGCGGAGGCATGGTGCTCCTGGCCACGCTGAAGCTGCTCGCGATCCGGCTCCCCGCAGCGCGCCTGGGCAGGGCGTTCGGCGTCTTCGTCGCCGGACTGCCAGTGGGAACGGGCATCGCCTTCGACCTCTTGAACCGCCTCCCCTCCTGGCGCGCGAGCGCCGTCGTGGCCACGACCCTCGTCGTTCCAGCCGGACTGGCGTTCACCCGGCTCGGGTCAGCGGAAGCGGAGGCCGCCCCGCGGCGTTCGCCGCGTGCCGACGTTGCGGCGCTGCTCGCGCGGCCGGCCCTGCGGCAGCTGACTGTGCTCGTTCTCTTGGGCTACGCGGCGATCATCGCCTTCACGACCTGGGCACCGACGCGCCTCGTCGCACACGGCGGCCTCGCGATCGAGACCGCCGCGCTGATCGCCTCCGTCCTGCTCATCATCGACATTCCGTTTGCGCCACTGTGGGGCCGCGTCTCGGACCGGGTCGGCCGGCGCAAGCCGTTCATCGTGGCGAGTTTCCTCGTTTACGGCGTCGGCGCCTTCTTTGTGCCGGCTGCCGCCCGCGCGGGCGCTGTGCCCCTGCTCCTCGTTGTGGGCGCGATGGGGATCGGCTGTGCCATGTTCTTTCCGGCCACCCTCGCGGTCCCGCAGGCGATCGTCCCGGAACCCCTGCTCGGGGCCGCCTACGGGCTCATTCTCACCGCTCAGGCGCTGGGCATGGCGCTCGGTCCGCTGGCGCTCGGCGCAGTGTTCGACCATGGCGCGGTCCCGCTCGGATTTTTCGTGATCGGGGGGATGGCGGGTGCGGGATTAGTGCTTGCCCTGCGACTCAATGCCCGGTAGCCGACCGCTCTGGCGCTGCGGGCGCGTGCGGACCATGCCGTAGCTCTTGAGCTTGCGCCACAAGGTGTTCTCGCCGATGCCCAGCGCCCTGGCGGCCTGCCTGCGGCTGCCGCCGAGCCGCTCCAGCGTGGCGATGATGTGCCGGCGTTCGACCTCTTCCAGAGCCAGGATCTGGTCGCCTTCCGCGTTGCCCCAACGGCGCACGGGCTGTCCGCGCACCTCCGGCGGCAGATCCGCCGGCTCGATCCTGGGTTTTCCCTCCGCCAGGATCACTGCTCGCTCGATAGCATTTTGCAGTTCGCGCACGTTGCCAGGCCAATCGTAGGCGATGAGCAGGTCCAACACCTCGGCGCTGAGCGAACAGGGACCGCACGCATGCTCCACGCAAGCGCGGTCGATGAATTGGCGGGCCAGCGCCAGGATATCCTCTCGTCGATCCCGTAGCGGCGGCACCTCCAGAGGAATCACCTTGAGCCGATAGAAGAGATCTTTCCGGAAGGTTCGCTCGCGCACCATCGATTCCAGGTCGCGGTTCGTCGCGGCGATGATCCGGGCGTCCACCCGGACATCCCGCGTCGAGCCCACCGGCCGAACGCTGTGCTCTTGTAGCGCCCGCAGGAGCTTCACCTGGACCGCTCCGCTGGTCTCGCCGATCTCGTCCAGAAACAGAGAGCCGCCCGTGGCCGCCTCGAACAGCCCCTTCTTGTCCGAGCTGGCGCCCGTGAACGCGCCCCGGACGTGACCGAATAGCTCGCTCTCCAGCAGAGACTCGGGCAGAGCCCCGCAATTGATGGCAAGGAACGGCCCGCCGGCGCGCCTCGAGCGCTGGTGGATGAAGTGTGCGAGCCGCTCCTTCCCGGTACCGCTCTCGCCCGTGATCAGAACGGTTGCGTCCGAGCCCGCCACTCGGGCCCCCACCTCGAGCAACCGGCGCATGCCGGCGCTCTTCGCCGTCAGCTCAGCCGTGCCCTGCGCGGCCGAGCGGTCGCCACGTCGCGCCGTCGGTTTCTCCATCTTGGCATTCAATCTACTCCTTTTCGGAATCATCCGCCAGAGTTACGAGCGCCCTGCAGGACAGGCCAAACGTTCCAACCTGCGGTGGCGATGGGAC
>JACQPS010000314.1 GCA_016207445.1 Gemmatimonadota bacterium
CAGGAAGCGCTCCGTGTGCAGCAGGTCGCGCGGGTGCAGCCGGACGCGGAACTCCTCGCGCTCCGCGCGTCGCACCACGTCCCGCACGGCGGTGGCGAGCACCCGCACCTCTTCCAGGGCGCCGCGGGCGACCTCCGCCCGATCGCGCACGGTCGCGCGGGTCAGATCGGCCCGCATGCGCCGGATCACGGGCCGCGCGACCGCCAGGCCATTGAAGCCGGGGTCGTAGCGCAGGCCGATGCCCTCGAGCAACGCGGCCGCGCGGAAGAAGTAGACGAGCTCGCGCGGCAGCAGGAGCGGCCAGGTGTAGAACGTGTCCATGATCTCCTGCACCGTGTCCTGGAGCTGGCGCGGACCGAGCTCGCGCGCCCGCTCCAGGATGCCCATGATCTCCGCCGCGGCATCGCGGATCTCGGCGCGGGAGATGTCCGGGTCGATCATGCCGAGCTCGTACATGCCGTTGATCATGGAGTCCAGGTCTTCACGGGCCGCGGCCATGGCCACGCGCAGGATGCGGTCGCGCGTCGCGCGGCTCATGTGCACGACCATGCCCCAGTCGAGGAAGACCAGGGTGCCGTTGGGCTCGACCAGCATGTTGCCGGGATGCGGGTCCGCGTGCAGGAATCCTTCGACCAGCATCATGCGCAGGTAGACCTCCGATACGATGTCCATGACCCGGTAGAAGTCGAGGTCGCCGGAGGCGAAGCGGGGCGCCAGCCGGTCGATCTTGTCGCCCTGGACCCACTCCATCACGAGCAGCCGGCGGCGCGTGAGGGTCTCGTAGACGCGCGGCGCGCGCACCCGCCCATCCCGGGAGAAGTGCCGGTGGAAGAGCGCGATATGCGCGGCCTCCTCGCGGAAGTCCATCTCCTCGCGGATGCGCGCACTGAACTCGCGCACCACGTTGGTGAGTGCGCGCACGTGATGGTTCGGGAACAGCACGTTCAGCAGGAAGAGCACGCGGAACGCGATGTCGAGGTCCAGCGCGATCAGGTCCTCGACGTCCGGACGCAGCACCTTCACCGCCACCAGCTCGCCGCCCAGGCGCGCGCGGTGCACCTGCGCCAGGCTGGCCGCGGCCGCGGGTTCCCAGTCGAACTCCTGGAAGACACGGTCGGGCGGCTCGCCCAGCTCCTCCGCTATGACCTGCGCGATCATGCCGGACGGGTGCGGCGGCACGCGGTCCTGGAGCTGGCCAATGGCGGAGAGGTAGGGCTCGGGCAAGATGTCGGCGCGCGCGCTGAAGACCTGGGCCAGCTTGATGAAGGTGGGGCCGAGCGCCGCGATCGCGGCGGTCAGCCGGGCGGCGCGGCGCTCGTGCGCGTCGCGCGAGCGCATGCGCGGCCGGCCGAAGAGCAGCCAGCGGCGGCGGTCGCGCAGGAACGCGAGCACGAAGGGCACGAGCCGCCGCACGATCGCGAAGCCGCGGCGCCAGCGCTTCATAGCAGGAGCGCGGTGGCCAGACCGAGCAGGAGGAAGAAGCCGCCCAGGTCGGTGAAGGCAGTGACGAAGATGGAGGAGGCAACGGCGGGATCCGCGCCCACGCGCTCGAGCAGGATCGGCACGATGGCCCCGGCGATGGATGCGACGATGAGATTGCCCCACATCGCCAGCAGCACGACCAGACCGAGCAGCGGCTCGCCCAGCCAGAGGTAGCTGATGCCGCCCACGAGCGCACCCAGCGCCGCGCCGTTCACGAGACCGACGAACAGCTCCTTCGCCGCCACGCCCCAGCGGCGGGCCGTGCTCTCTTCTGTCAACGCCAGCCGCCGGACGGTGACGGCCAGCGCCTGCGTGCCGGCGTTGCCGCCCATGCCGGCGATCACGGGCATGATCGCGGCCAGGATCAGCACGCGCTCGATCGTATGTTGAAAGAAGTACACAATGGAAGCGCCCACCGTGGCCGTGAGCAGATTCAGGCACAGCCACGGCAGCCGGCTGCGCACCGCGTCGCGCCAGCCGCCGCGCACTTCTTCCTCGGAGACCACGCCGCCCAGCTTGAGGATGTCCTCGGTCTGTTCCGCCTCCAGCACGTCGATCACATCATCGAAGGTGATCTGCCCCAGCAGCACGTTGTGCGGGCCGACCACCGCCACCGACACCAGGTTGTAGCGTGCAATGATCCGTCCGACCTCCTCCTGATCCATTTCCGCCGGCACGGTGGCGGCCGGCGGTTGCACGAGCTGCTCGAGCGGCG
>JACQPS010000315.1 GCA_016207445.1 Gemmatimonadota bacterium
CGCAGCCGCCGCTCGCGCCGGCGCCGACCTGCTCCTCACGCCCGAGCTTTCCCTGACGGGCTACGACCTGCGCGACGCTGCGGCGGAACTGGCCGTGCCTGTGCAGGTCGGGGCGCAGTTCGGCTCCAGCGAGCTCGCGGCCGCGGGCGCGGTCGTGGTCGGTCTGGTCGAGCAGGGCGAAGCGGGGCCGTACAACGCAGCGGTCCACCTGCGCGCCGGGTGCGTGCTCTTCCGCCACCGGAAGCTGTACCTGCCGACCTACGGCATGTTCGACGAGGGCCGCTTCTATGCGCGCGGCGACCGGCTGGATGCGTACGAGCTGGGCGGCGGCTGGCGCGCCGGCCTGATCATTTGCGAGGATTTCTGGCACCCGGCCCTCGCCTACATCCTGGCCGGCCGCGGCATCCATCTGCTCATGGTGCAGGCGGCCGCGCCCGGTCGCGGCGTCTGGCAGGGTGGCGAGGAAGGCGGCCGGTTCGCCTCCTGGGACGCGTGGGAGCGCATCGCGCGCACGACCGCGCAGCTCTACGGCATTTACGTCGCGCTCGCCAATCGCGTCGGCATCGAGGAAGGTGTGACGTTCGCGGGCGGCTCTTTGATCGTGGGACCGGCTGGCGACGTTCTCGCGCGGGCGCCGGCCGAGGGGGAAGCGACGCTCGCGCTGGACCTGTCGCTGGACGCGCTGGCGCGGGCCCGACGGCCGTACGCGCACTTGCGCGACGACGACCCGGGCTTCACCCTGCGAGAGCTGCGACGGACTCTGGAGGCCGCCACTGACGGGGGGTGACTCGGCGCGCGCCGCAAGGATCGCCGCCGTCGTCGCCGGCGTCATGCGCCAGGCGGTGAGCGACGCCGGCGCCCGCGCCATACTCGTGCTCGATGACGGCTCGCCGGAAGCGCGCCTCGCGCTCGAGTGGTGCCGTAGCGCGCTCGAGGAAGTGTGGGCCGTCCCGCCACCGCGCGGCGCGGAGCTCGAAGCGCTGCGCGCGGCAACGGAGGCTGCGGCAGCGCTCACGGCCGAGAGGGTCGTGCAGGAGGGGCAACGGGCGCGCGCGAGGCTGCTGGCGATCGAAAAGCGCGCGCTGCTGGCGCACCCGGCCAACAAGACCGTCTTGCTCCTTTCCGGGACCGTGCCGCCGGAGCCGCTGCTGCCGCTGGGCGATCTTTACGCGAGTCAGATCGCTCGGTTCGCCGGCGGCTGGAGCGGCCCGCCAGCGGTGCGCGCGCTGGCCGAACGGGCGGGTGGCATCGACGCCCTGGACGGCGCGCTGGCTCGGCTGATCGACGAGGGATGGTCGGAGCAGGAGGCGCTCGCCCCGCTGCCGTCGCCGGCGCGGCGCGAGCTGCTCACGCTGCTCGCCGCCGGCCGCTTCGCGCGTGCGCGCGCGGGGCTCATTCCCAAGCTCGGCGCCGGCACCATCGGGATCGACTTCTTCGGTTGAGCGGAGGGAAGAACGCGTGATCTGGATCCCCACGGTCGTTCTGAGGCAGCCCGCGGCGGCCCTGCTTCTCCAGGCCGAAGCCGTGGCATGGCCCGAGGTCGTCACGGCCATCGGCGTCGCCGTGCTCGCGCTCGTTGCGGTCGGCCTGGCCGCCATGTCGCTCGCGACCCTGCGCTCCATCCAGGGCCTGCTGCGCTCGATCGATCGAACCATCGAAGGCCTGGCGCCGCGCGCGCAACCGGTCCTGGACGGCGTCGCACGAATTACGGAGGATGCCAGCCACGTCACGGCCGCGCTGCGCCAGGACCTCGACGGCGTCCACGAGACGCTCACGCAGCTCAACGATCAAATGCGCGCCGCGCTGCACTCCGCCGAGGAGCGGGTGCGGGAATTCGGCGCGGTTCTTGACATCGTGCAGGACCAGGCGCAGCAGCTCATGCTCGACGCCACGGCCACGGCGCGCGGCGTCCAGGCGACGGCGCAGGCATTGACGCGGCCGCGACGGCGCCGCGGCCGGCGGTCCAGGCGCGGCCGCCTCGCCGAGCCCGGCGCGGGCATCGACGACTGAGCCGAACCCGCGCGCGGAGGGGCACATGTCGGAGCGGGACACCGTCGACTTCGTGGTGGCGTTCGCCGTCGGGGCAGCCATCGGGGCCGGGCTCGTGCTCCTGCTGAACCCCAGTCCACCCGCGGGTGCGGCAGGGATCCTCGAGCAACTCGAGCCTTACCGCGCCGACCTGCGCAGGCGGGCGCACCAGGCCCGGAAGGCGCGGGCGCGGCGAGCGCTGGAGCGCGCCGCCCGGCGGCCGCGAGAACGTTGAGCGCCGGCAGCGGAGCGGGCGGGCGCGGCTGCCGCCTGCCGGTTCGGACCGCCGGGCGTGCGATGCCTCTCGTCGCCGCGCTCGTGCTGCTTCTCCTGACCCCCGATGCGGCGTGGGCGTTCGGCCCCGCGACCCACATTTACCTCGGCCAGCAGCTGCTCGATTCGCTTTTCTTGCTGCCCGAAGCGATCGGCGTGCTGCTACGCGCTTATCCGCAGAGTTTCCTGTACGGCAAGATCGCGGCGGACATTTCCTTCGCGAAGAAGTACGTGCCCGCGGGAAGACACTGCCATTTCTGGCATGTCGGCGAGGAGATCTACCACACGGCCGACAACGAGCGGCTGCGCGCGGTCGGGCTCGGCTATCTCTGTCACCTGGCCGCCGACACCGTGGCGCACAACGTGTTCATTCCCCGCCAGCTGCTGCTGACCAGCTCCACCCGCGCACTCGGACACTCCTACTGGGAGCACCGCATGGATGCCGCGCTGGGGGAGCCGTTCTCGGCGCACGCCCGCGAGATCGTCATGGAGTACGATCACAGCGAGGCGGACGCGCTCTTCGACCGCGTGCTCAGCGGCACGATCTTCTCCTTCGAGACGAACCGGCGTCTCTTCCGCGGCATGATCCGCTTCCAGGACAACGAACGCTGGCAGGCGGTGTTCGGGCGGGTGGTGCAGAAGTCGCGCTGGGACCTCGCGCCACACGACGTCGCCACCTACCTCGCGCGTGCGTTCGATGCCATGGTCGATTACCTGCTGCGCCGCCGCGATTCCGGAGCGGCGCAGCTCGACCCCACGGGAGAGTTCAGCCTCCAGCTCGCGAAGAAAGTCCGGCGCATGGCGCTGCGGGAAGGCGCCTGGCGGAATCGGGGATTGTTGCTCGATATGGCGGAGGACTTCTTTCCGGTGCCGAAGGACGAGCTCGGCTACTGGACGCGGCGCGGACCGGGCGCGGGACCGAACGGGTCCGGCGGTGCGCCGGCTTAGAGACGGGCGATTTCAGCCGCCCATAATCGATTCGGGCCCGCGTGTGAACGGGCTGATGATCGTGAGACCATCCACGACCTGGCCATCCTGGAGATCCTCCGTGAGGAGGTAGCGGCAGCCCACCTCCAGGCCTCCGGCCACAATGAGTGAGTCCCACCAGGAAAAGCCGAACCGGTCCTGCAGCGCCCACGCGCGCTCCATCAGCGCCACGTCGAGCGCAGCGGGTCTCCAGGCGCTGAGCGCGACAACGTCTTCCCGCACCTCCTCCGCTCTACGAGGCGGGTCCAGTTTCTGAGTCAGCGTCACATAGTATTCCTGGAGGACCTGCACGCTCAGCCGCCCCAGCCGCCGATCCCAGAGCGCCGCCATCCATTCCGCCGCGCGACGTTGTTTCTCCGGCTCCGTTTCGTCGCGGACATACACGAGCACGTTCGTATCAACGAACACGGTCCCGTTCATGGAGCTCAGCGCGCGAGGGGTAAGCTTGACCAGCCCGGCGGTGCACGCGAGGCTCTTGGGCAAAATACCGCTGCCGCGCCGTCTCGTAGTCGTCGGCGCCGAGCATCCGCTCTCTCAGCATCCCGCCGATCAGCTGCGAGACGCTAGTGTCCTGTCGCGCCGCCTCGACTCGAGCCCAGCGTGCGGTCTCCTCGTCCAGCGTGATCGTAATGTTGCGCAGTCTTCTGGGCACGACACTAAGATAG